>QHQV01000092.1 GCA_003219945.1 Verrucomicrobiota bacterium
CACAGCACGAGAATGTTTTGCCGTCCAGATCTCAATGAGACGAACAAAACAGTACGAAAATACGACAGGCCAAAGCACCAGCAGCGTGATGTCTCGACCGAGATTGAATGTAAGACCGGCGCCCAGCATGAACAACATGAGGCGCAAAAGCGAATTTCGTTGTTGCCACCAGCGTATAAGCAGGCCGGTCCAAAGCGCCATGATGATGCCGGCTGCCACTGGGCCAAAAAATGGGCCAAAGTTCAAAATACCACCGCCGATCATTCCGGTGGAAATAGTAGCAGAAACCCCAAGCTCACTTTGCGGGTCCTCCAAGCCACGCCATTTCGCATAGTCAATTCCAACCAATGGCTTTGAGGCCCAAATCACGCGCGGAATCACGTTCAGCAGCTCGTTCAAATATCTTCCACCATACGACGGAGAGGCTGCGCCGGAGCCGAGGTAAGCATTCGCGAAGCAAAGCTCCTGAATCATGTTCAGGCCGCTTTGACGCAAATCTTCATCGACAAGCTCGTAGGGATGCTCAGCAGCCAGCAAGTCTCTAAAGCCGGTGCCGCGAAATGCCGTCACAAGCTTGAATCCATGATCAAGACAGAAGAAGGCAACTGCCAGCATTGCGAGTTTTACGAGCAACGGGTGAGGGCCATAGAAAAGATACGTGACGATAAAAGGCAGAATCGCTGCAAGGAAGTGGCTGCGCGCTCCTTCGAAAAGGAAATATGGGAGCGAAATAACAAACATTGCTCCAGCAAGACAACGCCAGAACGCGCTACGCTGAAAGAACACCAAAACGCCAAGAAACGCGGTAATTGCATTGAACATGTAGCCGGCGAACGCGATCAAGAATCCAGTCGCCGAAGTTGCTACTGCACTACGCCCCCACATCGTGGTGCCTGCGCGTGAATCGATCGGAAACAACGCGCCGATCACATCACCATCCATGCGAGTAATGCCAATCAACAGGAGCAGAAGCCAGATCGCCCCGGTAGCGATTAAGATTTGCTCGGGCATGAACCGCCGCACGTGGAACACACCGGTACTTCGTCGGCGGACAATCCAACGCACTGCAACCGGCACGAAAAACCGAAAGCCGATTAGAAAGAGCAGTACCTGCCCATAACTTTGGCTGATTAAGAAGGAAGGAATGTAGCTGTATTGGTCCGGGTTTAGAAAAGGATCAACGAAATACCACCCGAACACTGTCACATAGACTGCTAGCGTGATGGAAAAGCTATCTCCGTTCAGCAACTTCACGCAACTCTCTAGCGTCAGTACGAGCAACGCAGCGGCAGCGAGATAGAATGTTAGTTCACTCGTGACCATGAACGAAGGCGACGAGCACAGTATCAAACACAAACATAAAACTCAAAGGCGTCATTGATTACGTGGATCGCTAAAGCGCGGAGCCAAGCTCTTGCAGTCGTTGGCCGAGCATATCTGTAGTGAATTCATACTGCACATAGCAGACGGCAGCCAGTGCTTGCAGCCGATTTGGATGAGCCACGCAGTCGCGAATCGCAGCTGCAATGCACGCCGCACTCGGTTCCTCGAGAATAATTCCGTTCCGACCGTTCTCGACAACGCCGCCGCAACATTTGGACGAAATGACCGGCAAGCCGTGCGCTTGCGCTTCGAGCTGCGTAATTGCAAATCCATCCGAGAGCGTCGGAAGAATGAATACGTCAGCAGCTTTATACTTTTCAGCTGCCTCCTTCCGCGACACTGAGCCAAACCATTTCACTCGCGCATTGCCCGCTGCTGTCTCTGCGTTTGCGATTTGAACGGGTCCGACAATCCAAAATTCGACCGGCTCATCGCGCAAAGTTTTAGCCGCTTGCAGTAATCTGGCGACGCCTTTGCGCAAATTCACCTGGCCGAGGAACAGCACGCGCATCGGTCGGTCTTGCGTGAATTGCACAGGGTACGATCTGACTTGTCTGATTTCGGACTTTTTGTCCCCGACTTCTGAGGTTCCGTACGCGAGGGGTATTAATGTTAATTTCTCACTCGGAATCCCACTGCGGATCAAGCCTTCTCGCGACCATTCGGAATTTACGATGATCCGGTCGGCAAAATCGCACTCTTGACGCCATGAAGCCCAGTAGTCCGCCGGCGCAGCGTGCCACTCGCCTGCCAGCGCAGGCACTCGCGCTACCTCCTGAGACACAATTCTCTCTTCCTCAGGACCAGGATCGATCTGGAACAGGAGCGTTTTCCATCCACGCAATTTAGCGAACCGAAACGGTTCGAGCGCAGCATAGCTGTAGCTCAAAAAAATGGGCTGATACTTGAGAGTTGACGGTTGAGACTTGAGAGCACCGACGACCTTGCGTTGAAACCATCGATTGCGCGCGATGATCGTTTTCCATTCGTTAAGCCGGCGCGCGCGTACAAGCGTTTCGAACAGGATTACAGACGAATTGAACGCGATGACACGCGCGTCGCTCAGGTCGTTGTGAAACCGGTCTGCGAGACGTCCAGCGGAGATTTTTGTCAGGATGGACGAAGGCGGAACCCATGCGTCAGTAACAAGATAACCGAGCAATCCCCGAGATAACAAGGCGCGTGGAACCGCATAATGCTCTCGCGCACCCAACTGACAACAGATCCACTTCATTGCATCTCAAACTGTCATCCTGAGCGAGGCGAAGCTGCAACGCAGCAGACGAAGTCCGCGAGCCCAGGCCTTCAATCTCGGAGCAATATTGGAGAGCTCGTGCTCGACGGAAATAAGCCAGAGATGTTTCGCGTCGCTCAACATGACACCGCGGAGGGAGGATTCAGTTCTAAGGCAAACTAAGCCAGCGTTTGTAACTTGCCCATGAAACGGGCCTACGTTTCCGAACGCAATACGGAACTCCCGCCAGCGCCCGAGCCCACCAAAACGGTTCGCGAACAACCCACGACCAGCCTCGCTTGCACGCATACCGAAACTGCGAGAACACACGCCAGGCAAGGAGGCCAAGAGCAAAGGGGAAAGGACACCGCATCAGAGTGCTCCAGAACTCATTGCGCGCATGGCGGTGATGAATGCGGATTTCATCGCGTCCCTGCCCCGAGTGATGATGACGAATAGTGATAACTGGAGAAAAAAGCACATCATAGCCCGCCGCCACACATTGCAAAGCGTAGTCCGGCTCCTCGTACATGTGGAAAAATCGGGGCTCGAACCCGGGCAGTTGAAGATAAATAGATCGACGCAATACCGCGCCGGAGTTAGCAAACGACCGCGTCAAATGTTCGGACCCAAAGTTTGTTTGCGTAAGTGTTTCGGAATACTCATCAGTGCGCTGGGGAAAATGGAGCACCGCCAGTTCAGCTCGCTGTTGAAAGAAGGGAACAGTGCGCGCCAGGCAATCTACCTGCTCTGGATAACTGTCGTCATCCAGCGCCAGGACCAAATCACCTCGCGCCTCGCGTATCATGCGATCGCGCGAAGCTACCGAGCCAAGGCGAACTTGATTCAAAAAGCGCCGTGCTTCGGGCAACTCCGCTTTGACCGCCTCAACAACGTCATCTGTGCAACCGTCGATCGTGATAAGAACCTCCAGTGGCTGCGGATTTAATCCCTGCAAAGAGCGGCAAGTCCCCCGTAAATCGACGAGGCGACCGCGAGTGGTGATCATCACAGAAACAGTCATAGAAAAAGACGTGGTTCCAACACATCAAACCTCACAAAGCTGACGTGGGGCGGTTTTCGAGAAGCAATGTCAGGCCTACAAGGTGGGGTTGGGGTAAAAAGATCAATCCGATCCTTTGAATCAACCGAGCATGAATTCCTTCCTCAACTTTGGCGTGATGAATCTTTTTCTCCGAACCGCACCGAGCGTCATCCGCAAGTTAAACTTCCGGGTGCGGTCGTCACTGGCGCCGGCAACACTGTCGGGACTGATCCGATAGATTACCGCGTTGAACGGAAGCGTGTGCAACTCGTGTCCCAGATAAGCAAATTGGCTGGCATATCTCTGATGAGTGTCATTGAGCAGCAGCGTTGTGACGCCGGATCCGGGAACGAGGGAATACTGATGGCTGGCCGCCAAGCTGGAGCTTGCATGGTCAAGACGCACACCTTCCACTTCCGTGAGAAATGGTCCACGATCATCTGCAACATCACTTCTAATGATTAAACAGGAACCGCAGGTTCTGTCGAGATACTCGGTGTGTTCAATGAGACAACGTGATCCGGGGCGCCAAAGCCACCCGTATTTAATCAGATAACCGGCTTCACCGCCGGCTTTCGCCAACCAACCAACCAGCTCTGAGCTGATCAAATCGTCTGCGTCAAGCTTCATGATGTATTTTGGGCTGTATGTTGACTTCACGTAGTCCCAAGCAGCTGCGATTTTGGCCAGCTTATCTAATTTCAGAGAAACAGGGTAACTCTCACGATTTGGAGTAGCATGATTGAGTGACAGGAAGTGGAATCTTGAATCAAACTGGACGTCGAAGTCTGGCGGTTCGTGGCCGGCTACAACAACGCAATAATTCCCGTTGCTAGAGTTTTGTACAGACCTAAGTGTCTGCCGAAGATGGGCGCAGGCTAAATTCCATTTGGACTTAACCTTTTGCGATGCGAATGGGATCAAGAAAGCTAAGGTAAGCTGGTCATTCACTTCAAGGGACCTTAGAACGTTCGGTAGCGATTAGCATGTTTGTGTCTGAGCAAATTCCAAGCCGTCGTCGGACTTTATTGGCGAGAACCCGCGAGTCCTCGTTCAACACCGCCAGCCACGCTCCTAAATCTCCATGACGCCTGCGATGATGCTCCAGGCGGGCGATCGTAAACGGGCGTGAATACGTATTGCCGTTAAACAACAATGGTTTACCTCCGCAAAAGTGCGCGACACGCGGCCTTGAGATCTTTGCGGGAAACCGCCAGCCCATGCCTGCGCACTCCTGCTCGAACTCTGCTATGCCTTGATAGGTCGGAATGTGTTGCAAGTCGGACACAATTGTTTTCAGATCGCCTCTCTGTGCCATTGTGTGGATCAAATAGTTGAGCATTCCCATGTCTCCCTTGGAGGTGTTTAGGCCGGACTCGAACAAGCCAGGACTCCGGCGACTGACTGCCTCGAGATCGAAATACTGTTCAAACCGTATCGCATTACGGCGGCACGCGAACACTCCAGCGCTAAAGTAAGGATGCCCGCGCCAATCGAAATCGGGATCAAGCTGCCGCAACTTGCGCGGGTCAAAATAAAAATGCGGCAGCCAAGACGGAATTTCTGTGGCGTCGGCCGGGATCGAGATCTCGCTCCAAAAAATTTGGAAATCAACGTCGGTGCGGATTTGCGAGGTAAAATCGCCCCAAACAATCGCGTCGGAGTCGATCCAGACGTAAAACTCAAATGGCCCTTCCCACATCGCCGCATGCTTGGCGTGAAAACCTCCCGCGATAAGCTTTCTCATTTCGGCAGATGGTAGATCGCCGACTCGGAGGATGATGACCTTGTAATCGTCTTCCAAATCCGAAACATCAAAATCGCCGTCGACGGTCAGGCATGTCGGAACGTTGGGACAGTAACGCCGCATGCTGGCCAGCGTCGCTTGCACCATGAACTTGTCCCCGGCATGGCAACCGGTCACAAAGCCAAATGGTGCCTGCACTTTCACGGCACTAAGGTTGATTGCTCAACGAGACGTGTTTGCCCGGATAGAGGCAGGCCTCATACACGCGAGCAAACGCTGCGCCAAATCGACTCTTCGCATTTCGAGTGGCAACGAGCTTGCTCGCTGCGTTCCCAAGCTCATTTCGAAGCTCTTCACAATTCCGTAGTTTCTGAATGGCGGCTCTGAATGCATCTGCGTCGAGGAGTGCACATAGAATTCCCCCTTCCTCCGAAACGGCTTCGGGAATTCCGCCGGTGCGAAACGCCACCACTGGAACGCCGCAACTCATCGCCTCAATCAGCGTGAACCCGTACGTCTCCATCAACGACGCGCTGACGAAAACATCTGCCGCGCCGTAAAAGATCCCCCGCGCCGTACGATCGGCAATGCCACCAATCATCCGCACATTTGGGCGAGCTG
>QHQV01000093.1 GCA_003219945.1 Verrucomicrobiota bacterium
GCAGTTCGAGTTTTACAAACGATTCGGTGCCGTCACTCCACGCAATGGCCAGTTCGTCTCCGATTTGTTGGATGTTCCTCGGCTCAAGTCGCATTTTCCCCAATTCTTTCAAGGAGCGGCGGCTTTCTAGCCGCCGAGAACGATCTAGAGATCGCCCTTCCTTGCTCTTCGCTCACCAAATATCGCCGTACCCACGCGCACCAGTGTCGCGCCCTCCTCGATTCCAATTGGAAAATCCTGCGTCATGCCCATCGAAAGCTGCGGCAGCTTGATGCTGAATTCCTTCTCGAGCGAATCGCGCAATTTCCGAACTTGCACAAAAAATTTCCGCGAGTCTTCCGATTCCACAGCCAGCGGTGGAATACACATCAGCCCTTCGATCGAGAGGCGCGGCAGCGCTAGCAGTATTTCCATTTGCTCACGCAAGTGGTCGGGAGCAAATCCGAATTTACTGCCCTCACCGGCCAAGTTCACCTCAAGCAAAACCCGTGGATACAATCCTTCTTCGTCCGCAATCCGGTTAACGTCTTGGGCCAGCGCAAGAGAATCAACGCTGTGAATCACTTCGAATAGCGGCAGCGCCTGGCGCACTTTGTTTTTCTGGAGATGCCCGACAAAATGCCAACGGAGGTTCGACGGCAGCTCAGGAATTTTGGCGCGCGCTTCTTGAACGCGGCTTTCACCGAACAGAGTTTGCCCGGCTTCAATCGCCTCACGCACTTTCTCAGCTGGATGCGTCTTGGTGATCGCGACCAGCTCAACGTCGTCAGCCGACCGACCTAACTTCGCCGCCGCGCTGGCGATTTGCTCCCGGACGCGCTCCAGATTTTCAGCGATCGAACACATGCGGAATTGTAGGGCACGCGCTGCGCCTGCCAATTCAAAATCTAGCACGAACATTTCAGGGTCCGGAACCATTTCGCCCACCCGACGAAGTACTATTAGTGGCAGCGGAATACAGAAAGCCCTTCGTTCTTTTGATTTATTTGCTCGTCAATCGGCCGCAAATCACGCAGATCGAGCTTATTATGAGACGCTACTTACTTCTTCTTGCGATAATCGTTACCGCAGTAATCTGTGCCAGCTCGTTCGCGCAGGATAAGACCAGCTTGCAATCTAACGCGAGGATCGTCAGCCTTCTTCAGGGCAGCGCCGGCAAAAGTGTCGAGCTGCATTTGAGATTGGGAGAGAAAATGGGCGGCAAGATCGCGCAAGTGACAGACAACACCCTTCATCTTTCCAATCTTACTGGCGCGGAATATTTCGACGCGTTCGTCGATATGAAAGACATTTCTGCGGAAGTAGTT
The DNA here is from genome assembly GCA_003219945.1 of Verrucomicrobiota bacterium. Lineage (GTDB taxonomy): Bacteria > Verrucomicrobiota > Verrucomicrobiia > Chthoniobacterales > UBA10450 > Udaeobacter. The sequence goes on from QHQV01000093.1 coordinate 1,308, forward strand.
CGTGTCGCCGGCAGATAGCAGATCCTACAATTCACACTAGAGGCCGGATGTTGACGTTCAACCTGCGCGCCGAGCATCTGGGGTGGCGCCAAAGTGTTGAGGATTGCCAACCATGGACGCAATTGGTCATACTCACCCCATGATTACCAAAAACATCGGAATGCTCCTGCTAGCGATTTATCTGATCGTAGTCGGACTTGTCACGCTCACCGGGCTCGGTATCGGCATCATCACTGGTGTGCTGGCGCTGCTTGCTGGAATTTTTATCCTGATCGGCCGTTAGGCGTTTAAGATTCGCCGACCAATTCGATCATCTGCCTGGCGAGCTTCGGCCCGATGCCGCTCTCTTCGTGTTTGAAATAAACGAAGCGGTCCGTCCAGTTTGTGTTCTGTTCGCGCACGAATTCGGACCAGCGTTTCACGTCTTCATCGCTGTAGTCTTCGCGACGTAGGCGAAGGTAACCGTAATCGGCGGTAATCTTCTTCGGAGTCGCGATTGTGTCGGTATCAGCAATGCAGAGCGCGATATTGCGCGAGCGGAGCAGATCGAAAATTGTGTCATCGAACCAAGACTCGTGACGGAATTCGAACGCGGCGCGCATCGAGGGAAGCTCGCGCAGGAATGCGCTCAACACGTCTTCATCTTTTTTGAACGTGGGCGGCAATTGAAACAGCACTGGCCCAAGTCGTTCGCCGAGAGCAGTCACCACTTTGCAGAAGTACTCGAGCGTGTTCGCGCAATCGCGCAATTTTGACCAATGAGTGATTTTCTGCGGCGCTTTTAAAGCGAAGCGAAATTTTTCCGGCGTTTGCGTTTTCCAGTTTTCGATCGTCTTCTGCGCGGGAATGCGGTGAAACGTGTAATTGATCTCGGTCGTGGCGAAGCGTTCGGCGTAAAAAGGCAGCATCTTTGCCGTGGGCAAAGCCTCAGGATAGAAATTTCCTTTCCACTCGGCGTACTGAAATCCAGAGGTGCCGATCCAGAAGTTCATATCACGGTTCAGAGCGAAGGGTGCGCCGGGCAAGGGCTGGATTCAAGCCTCACAAACACACTGAACGAGCGTCCGCGGGGAAAGCTCGATCCGAATCAGGTGTGACGGCAAGTTCCTAGACCTCCCGAATTTAGAGGGGACCGGGAACGTTATTACTGCCGCAATTGAACAAACAAGGGAGAAAACATGAAAAGAGCAGTGTTGAGCATCGCGTTGGCGTTCGTGGCGCCGTTCGCATGGGCACAGGTCTCGGAGACCACGACAACAACGACCACGACTGAAGGCAGTGGGACGATCACGGAGTACACTCCGGGCAGTCAGATCGTTCTGAAGGAGAGCAGTGGACCGCGCACTTATCGCTTCGGCAAGTCAGTCACATATGTGACCAAAAGCGGCAAGGTGTTGGATCCAGATGTGGTAAAAACCAAGATCAGAGTCGGGGTACCAGTCCATGTCCATTATATCGGAACAGGCGACAGCATGATGGTTGATCGCGTAATCGTCGACGAAGATTAATAATTAGTCTCGTTCGTCTCCGACGCGCCTTTCTGTTCCGCCAAGGCGGGCAGCAAAGGCGCGTTTTATTTGGTTTCGGCGACACCGAGTCGAAAACATCAAGGCCGACCGCCGTGTGATACACGAACTGTCTGTGTTATGAAGCTACAAATGAAGGGGAACTGGAACGAAATAAAGGGCAAACTAAAGCAGAAATATGGTCAGCTGACTGACGACGATCTGGCGTTTGCCGACGGCAAGGAGGACGAGCTTCTGGGTCGCCTCCAAAAGAGACTGGGCAGAACAAAAGACGAGCTTCGAGCTGAGATTGAGGACATGTGATTCCCATCTCGATGGGAGTAATGATTAGCTCAGTACGGTTCTAATTGGAACCCAGTTTAGCAATCGCACGATTGCACCATCGGCGTCTATCTGAATGATGCTGACGGAGCCGGTATCAATCTGGAAACGAAATAGTAGATCCAGGTGCATGCCGAGGAAGTGGGTGAGCGCGGCGCGGATCACGTCACCGTGCGTGAAAACGGCGATGCATCGAAACCGATTTCCTAGCGCCGCGATTTTCGCGAGCACGCGTGCTTGAACCTGATGCATCGATTCGCAAGTTGGCGGCGAAGTCTCGCTCCGTTGGGTATTCCATTTATGCCATTCGGGAATTAACTCTAGCTCGCTGAGGGTGCGGTTCGTCCAGTCGCCCATTTCCAGTTCGTCAAATTCATCCGCCACATGCAAAGGTGAACGGAGCTTGCGCGCCAGGGGTTCTGCGGTTTCGCGCGTCCGCTCGAGTGGACCGCAATAGACTGCTTCAATCGGCAAAACAGAAATTGTATCGGCGAGTTGCTCCGCCTGCTGCCTACCTGACTCGTTGAGATGAATACCAGGTGTGCGTCCTAACATTTTTTTGCCAACCACATCGTGAGTCGCATGGCGAATCAACAGCACGTTAGGCATTGCTGTCGGAATTGATGCGGCTGTGCGGTTGCTCTCAACTTGAAACTGCTTCCATCGCTGACAACTGCGGCGCGTAGCGTCGCGTCATTCGAGCGCAGAATTCCGCAAATTCACCTAGTACCAGTGGCGGACTGGCGTAGTGCGGCGCAATCCCGCGGTGTTCAGGCGTGAAGCAGAATGTGAGCGTCACCTCGAATTCTTCGAGGCCGTTCATTTGCCGATCAAACCATTGTTCTGCTTTCGGCCGAAAACTGTCAGCCCAACTGATACCGGTGCGAAGATGTTTCACTCCAAGCCGGCGCAGCCATCGGACCGCGTCGTCGAGACGATGATCTTCGAAGTTGAACCACTGACAAATTCCAAGGTGCGACCTGTAAGTTGCAAATAATTCTAGGGCGCGTTTCGGCGAACCATCCTCGCGCAGCAAGCCCATATAGAAGTGCCGGTAGTAAGCTGACCCTTCCGTCTCTCGATGGCGCGTCGTAGCCGGCCACGCGCGCGGCAGGTCGTAAAGCGAATACCAGTGGATTCGGGAAACGCGGCCAATGAGTAGTTCCGCGGTTCGACGCAGGCCAAATTCCTGAACTTCTTCCGCGCCGAAACTGGAGACGCCAACTTCCGAAATCCATACTGGCAAATCAGTGACAGCCTCGATGTCGCTGATTCGATCCGGCCATTCGTTGATCTGCCAGTGATTCCAATCCAGCGGAAATCCGTGCAGGGCGACGACATCGAAATGATCCAGCACGCCGAAGCCTTGCATCCGCGCGATGAATTTTGGATCGATTGGTGAAATCCCGCCGAGCACACACGGCAAGTGCGGATTTGCTTCTGCCACCGCGTCCGCAGCGGCAATCGCCATGTCCGCGAACATTCGCCATTCCGGGTCGATCTCGAAATCCCAATGGGATTTGTTGTTCGGCTCGTTCCAAATCATCACTGCTTCAATCATAGTCGTCCCTCCGAATGGGCACGTAGATCGCACGCGGCCCACTGGGCAATGAACGGCGTCGACAGACGAATACTTCATTCTCAGGGTGCTCGAGAATTTCGAACCCGGCGCTCCGCAACATCGCTTCGACGCCGGCGCGATTTGGAATCCACCAGTTGGTCGGATCGCCAGCATAGCGTTTTTCAATAAAATACATTTTCGGGAAAGTCGGCCGCGCGAACGCGTCCGTGTGCCAAAACCCGTAGTCGTCATCGACCGGTTCAACCGCGTCAGTTCCACGTTGCAGTGATTGAAAGACGAATAGGTCTCGGCTGACATGCTCGTGGATCAGATCCAGCGCGAGCAGCGGATGCCGCAGATGATAAAAGACCCCGAGAAACAGAACGATATCGAACTGCTCGCCAAGCTTGTGCACGTCATAGACAGAGAGTTTTCGAAATTCGATGTCCAGCCCGAGCGCGTCGGCTGCGAAATGTGCCTGCGCCAAATATCGCTCGTCGAAATCAATGCCAAGCACGCGATGAGCTCCGCGCCGTTTCATCTCAATGCTGTAGAAGCCGCCGTTGCAACCGATATCGAGTACGCTTTTACCTCGCAGATCTGCGGGAATCGCGTGCTGGAATCGTTCCCACTTCACGCGTGGAAAATCGCCGAGGAAATGTTCCGGCGCTGTCTCCACGCCGCCAAGGTCGATGTTATGGAACCATTCGCCCAGCCCCCGGACCTGCTCCGCAACATGCGCGCGGTCGTCCGTGTTGATCTCGGCTATTTGCGCGTTCATGCGATAATATGCGGCGCAACGCTACTCGTAGCAGTGAACGCATCGGCAGGCGGCACGCTGGCGCCCGATTTTTCACGGCAGAGCAAATTCATTGCTTCGCGGTAACCGTTCAGTGTTCCGACGTCGACGTACGATTCGCCAGCTCGGATTCCCATGGCATTGCCGCCGCGCGCCAGCCATGCGTTCACCAACGTGCCGATGTATTCATCGCAGCGATCTCGTTCCACCCAGAGCGAATTCAGTTCATCTAAAATCGCGCCGGGCATTTTGAACGCCCCCCAAATCCAGTTAGACCCCGCATTCTGCTGTTTCACCTGGATCTCCAGCACGCAGCCATCTGCTGTCGTGCGCACTGCATCAAAGAATTGCGGCTGTGCAACGGGAAACAGAAGAAATGACAATCCGTCATCAGGCAAAGTGCACAGCGCATTCTCCGGAAACCAAATCGTGTCGGGCAGGCCGATACACACACTTTCGTTCGCCGCGATCAAAGGCGCGGCCTGGAAAATAGCGTCGCATAATCCGCTCGGGTGCGGTTGCACGACGAAGGTGATTGTTACGGAATCGAGATTGCCGCCGCCGTAATATTCCAGAATGTCCGATTTTCCCGGCGCGATTACGAAACAAAGCTTGTTCGCGCCGCCTGTCATCATGCGATCCACCAGGTATTCGCTGATTGCCCGCGGGCGCTCGACCCCGCCATCAATGCGCCCACCCACCGGCAGCAATTCCTTCGAGAACGCGAGCGGTTGAATCCGCGTGCCTGAACCGGCTGCTGGGATAATGCCCCACATTGGAATTTACAATTTGTG
>QHQV01000377.1 GCA_003219945.1 Verrucomicrobiota bacterium
TAACCGCAGTCCACTGCGCTTCGGCGTTCACTCGAAAGACAGCTTGGTACCCGGCATTCGCCAGCGCGAGAAACCGATCCGCGCGCTCCTGGATGGGCGAAGCTGCGAACGTGGCTAGTCGAAATGCGACAAAGATTAGAAAGCAGAGGAACCGGAAGCGGAGGATTGGCTGGCGATGCATGCAGGACGTTAGGTGCAACGCTGGCCCTGCGGCAAGTGCCGCATGAGCCGGTCGCGATTCCGAAGGGGAACCTAGGTCAACTTGCGATAAGCGGCCCCGGGTTGCGGATGTTTATAGGAGAGCCACAAAAAGACAAAGCCGACAATCGGCATGAGTATGTCAATTGGAAGAACCAGTCCCACGTTTCCCGGCGAGAAATTGTGTTTCGCCATCATCTGGTAAATGTGACCGCCATAGATGTGACCGCCGGCTGCGCCCAATGAGAAAGCCCAAGGTGGAATCAGTGTCGCGAAGCGAAACGGCAAGCTCGCCTTGGACGCAATGACTCCTGCAATTCCCACACCGAGACTGGCGAATCCTACCTCTGCCTGGAACGGGCTGTTTTCCCAGCCAATAAACTTCGCCGCCACGTCACCGAAGAACACGTGAAAAACGAAGTTGATCAGATTATTTATTCCAATCGCGAAAAGGAGATGGTACGAGAGAAACGCTTCGCTGACTTCGCTGATTCGCAGCGGTTTCGGCTTATTAAGAAGCGATATTCCTGCGGCAATCAGACCGATGATGAAAAAGGTCACGAAATAATTGCCGACGAAAAAAACTAAAGGTGAAGACAGCTTCGAGTCCTCCACGTGAGGATCCTAATTTCGTTGCTCGAGGATTGTGAAGCGAAGAATCCTCGTTCGCGTCTAACTTGGAAGTATAGTCAGATTGTCAGTTCGCCTGTCCCGGTCGCCTCGCCCTTCTAAAGGGAGAGGGGAGGGTGAGGGATAACTTCAGACCCATTGACCATTTCGGCGCAAACCCCTCACCTTAATCCTCTCCCCTTTTGCAAGGGGAGAGCTGGCAGAAGCTCGGCAGATCTCAAACTGACAATCAACGAGCACTACCACTCTAACTTCCCGCAGACTCTGCCGGTCCGCTTTTTTCACCTGAAAGCAAGTCAACACGAACTATTGGATCCGTCGGCAGCACGATTGGGCCTTCCCAGCGTAGAAAACCAGCCGGCTCAGGATTGGTTAGCCAAATCCTTGTGTCGGGCACTTTAACGAAGAATTTCGCGACGAACGGAATTTCCGGATGAACGATGAAGCGATCGCCCTTCAACGAGCGTCCCGACATGCTCATACGGTCAACGCCTTCGTGAGAAATTGTTACTGTTACAACTTGCGGGCCAAGCGTTGGGAAATCCGAAAAACCGACTGCCTTGAGCTGAACTTGTTCTCCACTCAGGAGGCGTTTGCGCAGATTACTCAAGGCAAGGCTGAACCCAAAGCCGGCAAACGTCCGGCCCGGTTCGATTTTGATCCTTTTGGACACATCCTTATTATCTTGGCTGATGTGTGCGCTGGCGATTCCAGTCAGAAAATCCACAGCGAACTCTCGCTGCGACGTTCCATGTTTCGATTCTTTCCAGGACCATTTTTCCTGGATCAGCTCTGATTCTTGTCGAAATTGCGAGTGTTCCTCGTAGACCTCACCGGCGGAGAACTTGTAAGTGATCACAACGTGTAGCCGATTGTTTTCTACCCATTGGCGGAATTCGCCGTCAGCGAGTTTTTTCCCGTTGATGTCACACAAGCCGGGGTACCCGTGCGACGCGGCCGCCGGCTCAGTCACTTTTAGTGCATAAACTGGTGCAACGATCATTCCCGCACCGAGGATCGAGAAAACAGTCACCAGCTTTCTTGTTGCAAGCATTCTGTACCCTTATCGGTGTTGGCCGGAACCACGGCTGCACTCGGTTTCACCGCAACGTTCTGCGATTTGGTAACGTCGCTGTTACCAAACATTCAGATTTCTAATCGACAATCGTCGGACTGTCGCTATGCTGGTGGGCAATGAGCGCTGGTATGCTTTACTTAGCAGAACCCGCAAATAGCTCGCGGTGCATCTTCGCATCGGCGCTCGGAATCTGGCGATAGAAAGCGACCGTTTTCTCAACGGACGCTGATTCATCTCTCTCGCAGGAGATCTGTCTCTGCGTCTGTTGAAATAAATCCAACCACTTATGATCAAATGTTAATCGTAATGAAACCGACCGCCACGGCATCGGAGATCGATGGGGTGGTAAACATTGTTGAAGCAGTCGGCTTCCGCGCGCATCCCATGCCGGGAGCGACGCGGACCGCGATCGGCATCACAGGCAATGAAGGGCCAATCGATGGCCGACGTTTTGAAAACCTGCCCGGTGTTGCGGAGGTCATCCGCGTCACGAAGCCGTACAAATTGATAACGCTCGATCTGCGACCCGACAAAACGGTTATCCGCGCCGGCGATGCGATGATTGGCGACAGCGAGCTGGCAATCATCGCCGGGCCCTGCGCGATCGAGAGCCGCCAGCAAGCCTTCGCCATTGCAAAAA
>QHQV01000094.1:0-7697 GCA_003219945.1 Verrucomicrobiota bacterium
AAAAATAAACCTGCACGAAGTTTCGAATAACGTATCGGTCGAGAAGTCGCATTGGAGTTCCGAATTTCGATTTGCGATTGCCGAATTACAATACCATTTCCGCTATTAAGGGCCGAGCCACAAAACTGAGGGCAATTTGAGCAAATGATCGCGCTAAAAGACAATCTGGGCAGCGAATTCGTGGAACGCGTTCGCGGGTTTTTTTCCGAGAACGGGCCGCTCTCTAAAGCAAAGAACTTTGAGTTCCGGCCGCAACAGCAGGAGATGGCGGCGCGGATCGCGCGAGCGCTGGAAGAAGAACAGCATGTGGTACTTGAAGCAGGCACTGGCGTGGGTAAGTCGCTGGGGTACCTGGTGCCGTCGGTTCTCTTCGCGCTCGAGTGGCACAAAAAGGCAATCGTTTCAACGCACACCATCAATCTTCAAGAACAACTGCTGCACAAAGACATTCCAATCTTGAAAAAAGTGCTGCCGGTCGAGTTTGAGGCGGCGTTGATGAAAGGCCGGCAAAATTATCTGTGCCCGCGCCGGCTCGAGCGAGCATTGCAAAACGAGCAGGAACTTTTCACCGGACCTGAGCGGAGCGAATTGCAACGGTTGGCCGAGTGGGCGCGGAAAACGCGCGATGGATCGCTCAGCGATGTGTCGGTCGAGCCCGATCCAAAAGTTTGGACGCAGGTGTGCAGTGAAGCGCATATATGCACTCAAAAGACCTGTGGCCAGGATCCGCGGTGTTTCTATCAGCAGGCCCGCAAACGTCTGCTCGCAGCGGACCTAATCGTGCTCAATCACACGCTGCTGTTCATTTTGCTCGGCTCGCCCGACATGCAGGAAGAGCGCGAGAGCGGCTTCCTGTTCCCGAATGATTTTATCATTTTCGACGAAGCGCACACGGTCGAGCAGGTTGCGTCGAAGCAAATCGGTATCGGCATCTCGCAATACGGACTGCGATTGACCATCCAGCGGCTCTACAATCCGCGCACGCGCAAAGGACTTTTCACCGTGATGCGCGATGCGATTGGCGTGCGACTCGCGGCGGAACTGGTTGAAGATGTTGACAGGTTTTTCGCTGCCGTCGAATCGAAATCGAATTTTCGCAAAGGCCGCGAGTTTCGGGTGCGCGATGTCGAACTTGTCCCCGACACGATTACCACACGGTTGACTGCACTTCAGGCGCGCGTAGCCGACGTTGTTAAGCGCGCGGACGACGAAATACTAAAAGCAGAGTTGCAAGAGTTCGGCCGGCGCATTCGCGATGCGCGAGATGGCATTTCGATTTTCCTGGAGCAAAGCGCACCGGAGCATGTGTACTGGGTCGAGCGCACCGGCAAAACCGAACGCTTCCTCGCGCTAAACGCCGCGCCCATCGATCTCGCGCCGGTACTACGACGGATGCTCTTTCGCGACAACTGCTGTTGCGTGATGACGAGCGCCACTCTGGCCGTGGGTCGGCCGGAGCTCGCCTATTTTCGCACGCGTATCGGCGCAACAGAAGCCGAGCCTTTGCAGCTCGGCAGCCCGTTCAATTTTCAGAAGCAAATGAAAATGTTCGTGGTCCAAAAGATGCCCGATCCGCGCGACGCTGGTTATCAGAAAGCGCTCGAACATTGGATTGCGCATTTCGTTGAGAAAACTGATGGTCGCGCGTTTGTCCTTTTCACCAGCTATGGCGACATGCAGCACGTTGCAGGCGCGCTGGAGAAATTCTTTACGGCAAAGAACATGAACTTTCTCGTTCAGGGTGGGGGCGCACCGCGCAGCAAGCTCCTTGAGCAATTCAAATCAACGCCGCGCAGTGTGCTCTTTGGCACCGACAGTTTTTGGGGCGGCGTGGATGTTCCAGGCGAAGCGCTTTCCAACGTGATCATCACGCGATTGCCGTTTGCTGTCCCGGACCATCCGCTCATAGAAGCGAAACTTGAGCTGATCGAGGGGCGCGGTGGCGACCCGTTTACAGAATATTCGTTGCCAGAAGCGATCCTGAAATTGCGACAAGGAGTGGGCCGCTTAATCCGGACGAAGACCGACCGCGGCATCATTGTGGTTCTCGACAACCGCATCGTGACGAAACCATACGGCCGCGCTTTCATGCAAGCGTTGCCGAAATGTCCGGTGGAAATTATCTAGAACTGTTCACTTGAACATATATATGGATGTGCTGTAGATTGCGTGCATGGAAGGGCAGATGGAGGTGCAGGAAATCATCGCGATCCTGCACAAGTGGGGCATCCATACGCTTGGTCAGCTTGCGGCGCTGGATAAGGAACAGCTTGGGGCGCGACTTGGACCCGAAGCGATCCGCATGTGGGAGCGCGCCAACGGACGATCCAATCGACTGCTCAAACTGATTCGGCCGCCGGAGTCGTTCGAGGAGAGTTTCGAATTTGAGCGGGAAATCGAAACAGCCGAGCCGGTGCTTTTCATGCTGCGCCGGTTTTTGGAGCAGCTCGCCGTGCGTTTGGCAGCAATTTATCTCGTTGCGAAAGAATTGACGCTGCGAATCACGTTCGCAAATTCGCGTCAAGACGAACCCGCCGTGGCGGGCAAACAGAGTTACGAACGGGTTTTCAAAATTCCGCAGCCGACAAACAATGTCGATCTTCTCTTCCGGATGCTTCAGACGCATCTGGAGAATTTTCGCTCTGAGCATCCGATCGTTGCCGTCGCGCTGAGCGCAGAACCGATCAAACCTGCCGGCGAACAATTCGGATTATTTGAAACGACACTGCGCAACCCGCATCAACTCTCAGAAACACTCGCACGTTTGACTGCTCTTCTGGGCAACGATCGCATCGGCACACCAGTTCTGGAAGAGACGCATCGGCCCGATGCATTTCGCATGCAGCCGTTTTCGTGGGCTGTAGTGTCCGCTGTCTCCAGCGGAGAAACTCCCCGTGCGCTGAGGACAGGGCACGCTACAGCAGCGCTGCGCCGGTTTCGGCCGGCACTCTCTACGTCTGTCTTGCAGGATGAAGATACACCGGCACACATTCGTAGTGCGGAGATGTCTGGAAAAATCATCGCGCAACGCGGCCCGTATTTGCTGTCCGGAAATTGGTGGGACGAAAAATCGTGGCGGCGCGCCGAGTGGGATCTGCAGTTGGAAAACGGCGAATTAGTTCGCGCGCACGAACGTGACGGCGTTTGGAAAATCGACGGCGTCTATGATTAAGGGAAATCGTAATTCGAGATTCGTGAATCGTGCATCGGTCAGCCCGATGTAACGATTCAACGATTTAACGGTTCACGGACTGCAATGAGCTACTGCGAATTGCATTGCTGCAGCGCGTTCAGCTTTTTGCGCGGCGGCTCTTTCCCCGAGCAATTAGCCGAGGTCGCAGCGGACCTGGAAATGCCGGCGATCGCGTTGCTCGATCGCAACGGCGTGTACGGTGCGCAACGATTTTCTGTCGCTGCGCGTGAGCACGGCGTTCGGCCAATCATCGGCGCCGAATTGTCAATGGAAGACGGCAGCATTCTGCCGGTGCTGGTGGAAAATCGCACCGGCTATAAAAACTTATGCGAACTGCTGACCCAGTCGCATCTGCGCAGCGAAAAAGGCAAATGCACAGTACACTTGGATGAACTGTTGGAATTCGCGCAAGGCTTGGTTGCGTTGTTTGGATTGGGGAGCGCGGGCGCCTCGCCCGCTGTGTCACGCGCCTCGCGGGACACATCTTCGGGGCTTTTCGGCGGGGGCGCCGAAAAGTGCCGGCGAGGCGCCCGCGCTCCCCAGACAATTGCGGATCGCGCTCGGTTTTTAATCGATAGCTTCCGCCGCGAAAATGTTTTTGTTGAGCTTCAGCGCCATTTCGTTCGCGGCGAAGAACGCATTAATCGAGAACTGATCGATCTGGCGCGCGCGAATCGATTGCCGCTCGTCGCTACAAACGGTGTGCAATACGCCAGTCCGTACGGACGCGAAGTTTTGGATGTTTTCGCCTGTATTCGCGAACACACGCATCTTGATGCCGCCGGCAAATTGCTCACGCAAAATGCCGAACGCCATCTGAAGAGCGATCGCGAAATGCGCGCAATTTTCGCGGATTTGCCGGAAGCAATTGAAAACACCTCGCGCCTCGCTGAGCGGCTCACATTTTCTCTCGAAAATATCGGATACGAATTTCCCGAATACCCGGTGCCGGTTGGACACAGCATGGATTCATTTTTGCGCACCATCGTCTGGTTCGGTGCGCAACAGCGTTACGCCGCGATTAGTCCAAAAGTGAAGCGTCAGATCGAGGAAGAACTCGCGTTGATAAACAAGCTCGGTTTCCCCGGCTATTTCCTGATCGTTTGGGACATCATCAATTTCTGCCGTGAACACAACATCATGGTCCAGGGCCGCGGCAGCGCCGCCAATAGCGCCGTTTGTTATTGCCTCGGGATCACGCCTGTTGATCCGGTGGAAAATCATCTCGTATTCGAACGGTTTCTCAACGAGAGCCGCAAAGGCTGGCCAGATATTGACCTTGATCTTCCCAGCGGCGATCGGCGGGAAGCAGTCATCCAGGAAATTTATCGGCGTTACGGCAAACACGGTGCAGCCATGACCGCAAACGTGATCTCGTATCGTGGGCGCAGCGCCGCGCGTGAGATCGGCAAGGCGCTCAATTTTTCGCCGAGCATTATCGACCGGTTCTCGCACCTGTTTGCCAGCGGCGATTTCCCGCACACGATGGAATTGGAAGCGCAGATCGAAGTTGCCGGTCTGCCGAAACATCATTATCGGATGCCCGCATTCATCCGGCTGTATCGCGCGATTTATGGGTTGCCGCGCCACCTTGGTCAGCATTCCGGCGGCATGATCATTTGTCAGAACAAACTGAGCTCGTTTGTGCCGCTGGAAAATGCGTCAATGCCGGGCCGCGTCGTCGCGCAATGGGACAAGGACGATTGCGAAGACCTCGGCATCGTGAAAGTGGACTTGTTAGGCCTGGGCATGATGTCGGTGATGCAGGACGCATTTGAACTATGCCGTGAACGCGGGCGCCCACTCGATCTGGCTCACATCCCGAAAAACGACGAGAAGACGTTCGACATCATGCAGCACGCCGACACGATTGGCGTGTTTCAAATCGAGAGCCGCGCGCAAATGGCCACGTTGCCGCGGATGAAACCGAAATGTTTCTACGACGTTGTGATCGAAGTAGCAATCATTCGGCCCGGACCGATCCAGGGCGATATGGTGCATCCATATTTGGCTCGGCGCGCTGGTAAAGAGCCGGTGACCTATTTCGACGATCGCCTCAAGCCGGTGCTGGAACGCACACTCGGTGTGCCGTTGTTTCAGGAACAAATGCTCAAGATCGCGATGATCATGGCCGATTTTTCCGGCAACGAGGCCGAGGAATTACGGCGCGCGTTGAGCTTTCATCGGTCCGAAGAACGGATGCGCAAAGTGAGCGTGAAACTCCGCGCGGCCATGGAACGAAAAGGCATCGCTCCCGATAAGATCGACAAGATCATTCAGTCTATTTCATCATTTGCGCTTTACGGTTTTCCCGAATCGCATGCGATTAGCTTCGCGATTCTGGCTTATGGCAGCGCGTATTTGAAAGTGCATCGCGCACCGGAATTTCATGCAAGTCTCATTAACAATCAGCCGATGGGCTTTTACACCCCGGCAACGATCGTGAAGGATGCGCAGCGGCACGGTGTAAAAATTTTGCCGGTTTGTGTCCAGCAATCCGATTGGTGCTGCGTCGTCGTTTCCTGCCAGCAACCCTCACCTCAATCCTCTCCCTGGCCAGGGAGAGGCGGACGCGAAGCGCCAGGTGAGGGTCGACGGCGGTATCAAGACTTACGGCCATTTTAAGCCAATCAATTCGAAACGATTCCTTAACGATTGTCACGAGTACATCTTTCACTTTACCAAGTCGGGACGAGTGGAGATCGATCGGCTAGGACTCGGCGTTCCGTACCAGGACAAAAGCAACATCGCGCGCTGGTCGCATACTCGCGGAAGCGATCTACGCTGTCGCGGCAACACGTGGTTCATTCCCTACGAAACAATTCAGAGCCGCGAGAAAGAACGGCCGCACCCTGCGACATTTCCCGTTCAACTCGCCGAATGGTGCATCAAACTACACGGCGTTTCGCGGATCGAAACGATGCTCGATCCGTTTCTCGGCATCGGAAACTCCGCCGTCGCGGCCCTGCGCTGTGGCGTGAAAAAATTTATCGGGTTTGAAATCGACGAGGCTTATCTCGCAGAGGCGAAGCGACGCTTGCACGCACTGTGATGTCATCACAAGAGATCAAGCTGGACGAGTCAGCTTTCAGCCGATCGCTGACGCCAAACTGGTCTTAAAGAAATTTGCCGCCTGGAATTTGTGGCTTCACCGCATGTGATACAGGATACCATTGCTTGAAAAGGTTATTGTTAGTTCCAGTGGTTGTCACCTTCCTCGAGGTCATAGCAACCTCCGGCGTGGACGCAGCCGGAGCTTCTTTGAAGTTTGGTGGTGTTTCATTTTCTTCAGGTTCAACTGTCCAGGCTAATGTTCCGCTCAGCGCCCAGGAAAAATCGTTAGCCGGGCAGGGCGGCAATCCCGTTCCGCCCTATGCAGTCGCTGTGCTGGCGACGCCCGCAAATTTTAATCCGGCTAAAAGCTGGCCGGTCTTAGTAGTTTGTTCTACGAGCGACTTCAAACGTCAGAATCGAGATGATCTGCGCGATTTTTATAAAAGGACTGGCCTCGCCGAGGGCTGGGTGCTGCTGGCGGGCGATGGTCCGCAACATGCGCGCAACGATACCGCCGCATGGCGCGGAGCGATGACACTCGCTGCGATCAGTGCGCTTCACCATAGCTTTCCCGGATCGGAGAAATGGCCGGTGGCGTGTGCCGGATTTTCTGGCGGAGGAAAAGGGGTTGGTTACGTCGCACCTTTGCTCGCGAGGAATGGTTGTCGCGTCATCGGAATTTATATGACCGGTGCTAACGAAGACCATTTGAGCGACGGATATGCGAGGATTCAACCCGGCGCGGAATTCCTTAACGCGGCAATTTATATCAGCGCTGGGCGCGACGACAGGATCGCCACCGTCGAGCAGCAATACGCCGTCGCTGGTTCAATTAAGCGAACGGGATTTCACCGAATGCGAATTGGGACTTTCCACGGTGGTCATGAAGTCAACGACGCGCAAACTTCAATCGCGCTGGGCTGGTTTCGCGAGCAGGCGAAATAATCGAAGCATTGTAAACGGTCATTCTAAACGCACCGAGGAACCTCGCATTCGAAGCTTTGATTACATGTCGTATCTGGCGTGGGGTTCGCAGCCTGTGGGGTCCCTCACTGCATTGGGAGTGACACGCTAAATCTTGAGCGCAATCAGTTCGCCTTTATGAAACGCCGAATGGCGTCCACAAGCCCGCGAGGGTCATCGGTGCCTAACGCGAATTTTCGTCCAACCTGCAAAGTAATCGCCACCGCGTCCCAGCCCTTGACGTTATAGAGCCAACCATTGGGCGTTGAATGAATTCCCCAACCGTACCACCAGCGAATGCGGATTGGTTCGCATGCAGCAATCTCCGCGATTCGCACTTTCTTGCGGATAATGCCTATTCCGAATGACCAACGCAGCGTTTCGTTGTCGGCCGTGATCCTGAGTTTGTAGAACAGTGGGATTGTGATTAGAAATACGATCGAAACGACTGCGAGAATCTCCCGATGCGGAGATGATTCAAAGGTCG
>QHQV01000094.1:7725-10462 GCA_003219945.1 Verrucomicrobiota bacterium
CAGCAACCGGGAACCAGATCAGCGGGTAACCGATCTGCGTGTGCTCGTATCGCGTCACAGAAGCTCTTCTTTTGCGTTCTGCGGGGCTGACTGCTGAAATTTCTCCAGCGACTTTACTAAATTTCCGGGCAGCGGCCTCACACGATCAAAAATGCGCGCAGCCAGAGGTTTCGCTGTGGTGTAACCCGCCGCGAACATTTCCAGCCGGGCATCGAGGTTGTCGATGTAATGGAGAGCCATTGCTTCCGGTGTTTTTGGATCGACGGGCGAACCCATTTGCTTGTCGCCATGATGTGAACCAATGAGGTGCAGAAGATGTATGCGCACATCTTCGGAAGGCGGCCGATACCCTTTCCAGACATCTGCGTTTTCGGCGGAGAGCTTTTGCCACAACGAATTGACCAGCTCGAGTCCGATCGAAATGTGGCCCACTAATTCACCAAGCTCGTCGTAGCTCATAACGAAGCCGCTTTCAGAAAACTGGTTTTCCCAAAGCTTACCTGAGTCGTGAAAGAGAACGCCCGCGATCAAAAGATCAAGGTTCAACTGTGCGTAGAGAGGCGCGATGGCTCTGGCTATGCGCATCATTTGCGCGGTGTGCTCGACGAGGCCGCCGCGCCGGGCATGATGATATTTGCGAGCTGCTGCGGCCCGACGAAATCGGTCGCCCCATTTGTTGACGAACGTTTCGGACAACGTGCGAAGGCGAGGATCAACGATCATGCCAATGGATTGCACGATAAATTCCCAGTCAGATGCCTGTTTTGTGCGCAAGTCTGCTGGTCCTTCCAGCAGTTCTTTTTTCTCTTGGTCAGAGAGTGGCCTTACCATCCACTTGTCTGCTTCAAGTCCGTATTGCGGGTGTACACGAAAGTCGCCAGTCAGTTCGATGAAGCTTTCTGTAGTAAATGCGCTGCATGTTTTGTAAGCGGGATGATCACTCCATACCCGCAGCGTCATCCGATCGCACGCATCCGCCAGAGCCAGTTCGCAGTACGGTTTGCCTTCACGTTGCGTCTTTGCAGTGGCCGCTTCCACCTGCACGTGCACACGCGCTGGCACAGCGCCGTTTTGCGCGGCCCGGCGAATTTCAGTCAGCGTCATCGAATCCATCCCCTAAATCTAACACAAGCTGCAAACGTGCTACGTTTAATGTCCCATGTTTCTCACGCACCTTGAATGCAGCGCGTGCGGTCTTCAGCATCCATGGTCGTGCCTGCAGAATCTCTGTCTTTCCTGCAGCAAACCGCTCTTTGCGATTTTCGATCTCGCCGCTGTAACCCGGACCCTGAAATGCGAGACACTGGGGACACGCGAGAAATCGTTATGGCGCTATCGCGAAGTATTGCCGCTGCCAGGAAATGTTGAACCGGTTTCGTTAGGCGAAGGTGGAACACCGTTATTGCGCGCACAAAAATTTGGCACCGACATCGATCTCTGGATCAAGGACGAATCACTAAATCCGACGCAAAGTTTCAAGGCGCGCGGAATGAGTGTGGCCGTGTCCATGGCAAAACATCTTGGAGCAACCAAGCTCGCCGTTCCCAGCGCCGGCAACGCGGGCGGAGCGCTGGCTGCCTACGCAGCGCGGGCCGGCCTGGAAGCGCACATCTTCATGCCGCGCGATACACCGCGGGCGAACGTCATCGAGTGTCGTGAACTGGGAGCTCACGTAACGTTGATCGACGGATTAATCACCGATTGCGGCGCTGAAATCGCCCGGCGCAAAACCAAGGAGGGCTGGTTCGACCTCTCCACGCTCAAAGAACCGTATCGCGTCGAGGGAAAAAAGACGCTTGGGCCCGACGTCATTTTGTATCCGACCGGCGGCGGTACCGGACTCATCGGAATGTGGAAAGCGTTCGATGAAATGGAGACACTCGGCTGGATCGGAAGAAAACGACCTCGCATGTTCGCGGTGCAAGCTACCGGTTGCGCGCCAATCGTTCGCGCGTTTGCCGCCGGAGAAAAAAGCGCCGCCGAAGTTCTCGATGCGCACACCATCGCGTCTGGGCTGCGCGTTCCGAAAGCGATCGGCGATTTTCTGATTCTGAATATTCTTCGTCAATCTAACGGCGGCGCCATCACCATTGATGACAAAGAAATGATCCCTGTCGCGCGCGACGTGGGATCTAGCGAAGGTCTGTTTGTCGCCCCCGAAGCTGCTGCGTGTTTCGCCGCTTTAAAGTCGCTCCGTTCCACGGGCAAGATTCGGCCCGGTGAACGCGTAGTCATTTTCAACACCGGCTCGGGAATCAAGTATCTCGACTGCTACGGAGACGACTAACCGATCTCTCTCAAATCCGTTTGCCGACAAAGATCGAGATGCGCTTGGCGAAAGCCTTTGCGGGCTCAGCGTAGAAACGTCGTCCCAGTTCGAGTGCATTCGTGCGTAGCCGTTTGCCTCGCTTATGGATCAGCTTTTGGAGTTTTGCGAGTTCATCGCGCAGCGCTTCGTCGCCGTTTTCCTTCTCCAGGCGGACCCAGAGAAACTCCAAATCGTGCTCGCACCCCAGTATTTCGCCTAAGACATCCGCGTCGTGAGCCATCTCTGTCAGAACCGCACGGTTAAGCGGCTGCAAAATGCGCAACTGATACCAGAGATCTTTCACGCGCTTGCGCCAGGCATGGAAATTTTCCGGCTCAGGATCACTTATCGCTTTTGCGAGACCGCGCTGGCCGCGTTTGTAGATTTTACAGACCGCACCGCAAATTTGCTTCCAGGTCACGTCGTTCA
>QHQV01000378.1 GCA_003219945.1 Verrucomicrobiota bacterium
GAAAGTCGTCACGCATCCGAAGCGAATGCCACAGATCCAGGAAAACTATGCGATGGACGCTGTGCAGCGCGGCTTAAGCTTGATCCTGACCCAAGACCAGATGGACGACGGCGGCCTTTCCATTTACACAACGCTCGATCCCTCCGTGCAAAACGCTGCGCAGGACGCACTCGAGACTCAACTGAGCAAGATTGAGCGGCAATCCAATTTTCGCCACCCGAACAAGGCCGAATACAAACCGCCGGAAAACGGAGAAGGGGACGCTGCCATGCCGTACCTCGAAGGCGCGGTGGTTGTGATCGATAATGCAAGTGGCGGGATCCGCGCGCTCGTGGGCGGCCGTGATTACGCGCAAAGCAAATTCAATCGGGCGCTGGCTCCGGCAAACCGGCAGGTGGGTTCGGCGTTCAAGCCTTTCGTGTATGCAATCGCATTCAGCCACGGCCTGTTGCCGGGGGCGGCGATCAGCGACGGTCCGATTCAGCCGGGCGAAATCGACGGTGCCGGTAATTGGTCGCCGGCAAATTCGGACGGCACGTACGGCGGGACCATGCCTTGCTCTTACGGTCTCGTTCATTCCCGCAACACCATGAGCGTACGCGTCGGCCAATTCGCCGGGCTCGATGCGGTGCAAAAAGTTGCGAACGATCTTGGCATTGCTCAAAACGTTCCGCACGGGCCCGCCAGCTACATCGGTTCGTTCGAGAGTAATCTGAAGGATCTGACTTCGGCTTACACTGTTTTTCCGAACGACGGAGTCCGCAGACAGGGATACATCATCGAGCGCATCGACGATCAGCAACACAAGCCGATTTATCTCGCGGCGCATATCACTTCGCAGGCGATCGACCCCGGCGCGGCTTGGATGAC
>QHQV01000095.1 GCA_003219945.1 Verrucomicrobiota bacterium
ACCCGTTGCGGATGGCCTCTGACGTCATCGATTGCAGCCACAGACGCTTGATAGGCTTTTTCGAGCCCGCGTATTGGACGATGTAGCGGAATATCAGCTCGCCCTCACGGCCGGCGTCACAGGCATTGATGACCTCGGAAACGTCTTTGCTTCTGATGAGTTTTCGTAGAGTGCTGATGCGACCGCCCATTTTGTCCGCCGGCTCAAGCTCGAATTCCGGCGGCATAATAGGCAGCTTCTTCATGTCCCATTTGTCCTGCTCTTTCATTGAGGCAGGTACGGCGAGCTCGAAAAGATGACCGACTGCCCACGAGATCAGGTACCGCTCGTTCTCGAAATAGTCCTTGCCTTTCTTGAAGCCGCCAAGCGCCTTGGCGATGTCGCCAGCGACCGACGGTTTCTCGGTAATGATGAGGGACTTAGACATGGGGCAGCAATCGAACTCACTTACGACGGCTTTGCAAGTCAGGGCTAGTTTGCGGGGCGTGCAGCGCCGCTGTAACTTTCTGGCTAGCCTAGTTTGACAAAGTATTTTCCAGGCAACTGCTTGACCAAACGTTTCAGTTCCAGCTGTAGCAGTGTAGATGAAACGACCGCGCTTGGCAATTCGCTCCGCGCCGCGATGTCGTCGATGGAGGTCTCGGTCGCGTCAATAGCTCCGAAGACTCGGCGCTCCTCGTCTGAAAGCGGCGGCAATGGCCGGACAGCGGTTTCGGCGGATGGTTTTGCCTCGGGCAACAGAATCTCCAAGTCATCCAGAATGTCTGATGCATCCATGACCAGCTTTGCGCCCTGCTGAATCAAGCGGTTCGAACCCATGGCGCTCGGCGCGTTGATATGGCCGGGCACGGCGTACACTGCGCGGCCTTGTTCCAGCGCCTGCGCAGCCGTGATAAGCGCACCACTGTTTAATCCTGCTTCCACGACGAGAATGCCGTGGCTCCATCCGGAAATAATGCGGTTGCGCATTGGAAATGTTTGTCGATCTGGTTCGATGTCCATCGAGAACTCGGAAACGATTGCGCCGTTGCCGCTGCGGATTTTGCCTGCCAGCGGTCCGTTCTCCGGCGGATACAGTTTGGCTAATCCAGAGCCGATAACCGCGATGGTGCGACCTTTCGCAGCGAGCGCACCCTGATGAGCAGCCGTATCAATACCGCGCGCCAAACCGCTAATCACAGTCAGCCCCGCGTAAGCAAGTTGATAGGCGAGCTTCTTGGCCGATTCCGTGCCGTAATGCGTGGTGCGTCGCGCACCGATAACGCCGATGGCGTGATGATCGCGATCGAGGAGTTCGCCCCAGACGTAGAGCACAATCGGCGGCGCATGAATCTCGCGTAGCGATCGGGGATAAGACGGCCATTGTTGCGTTATAACAGTCGCACCAAAATCGCGGATCCGTTGAAGCTCGGCCGGAAGATCAATCGTCGATTCCCAATTGGAGATTTGATCGGCAACCTCATTACCGATCCCTTCTACCTTGCGAAGCTCGCTGCGTTTCGACGCGAGGATTTGTTGCGGTTCGTGAAAAACCTCCAGCAACTTGCGCAACCGCACCGGCCCGACCGTCGGCAGCATATTGAGCGCGATAGAAGCTTCAGTCGCATTCATGTTGTAGAGGCGCTCGCCGCGGCGAGCGCCTGGCGTCTAACTGCGTGCTCGCCACAAGCACGCGTAGAAAGTTGAGCACACGCTTGTGTTCAAGCTCAGAACGGAATCTCGTCTTCGTCAGATTCGGGAGCCGCCGATTTTTTAGGCGGCGCTGTGGTTTGCCGGCTTTCTCCGGTCACATCACCCCCTCCTGCAGGCCGACCTCCGAGGAGTTGCATGTTCTCGGCCACCACGCGCAGGCGCGTTCGCTTCTGTCCGGTTTGCTTGTCGTCCCAACTGTCCATTTGCAACCGCCCCTCGATGAAAACCGGTCTGCCTTTTTTCAAGTACTCGCTGGCGACCTCCGCTGTTCGTCCCCAGAGCGTGACATCGACAAAGGTGACTTCCTCGCGCTTTTCGCCGCTGTCGGTCGTGTAAGCACGATTCACGGCGATCCCGAGATCGCAGACGGCACTGCCTTTGGGCGTGTAACGCACTTCGGGATCACGAGTGACATTTCCAAGCAAGAGGACTTTGTTGAGATTCGCCATGTCGCGCTTATAGCAAAATCATTTCGATTTTGCCACCTTTTTTGGCGTCTTGTCTTTTTTCTCTTCGAGCCGCTGGTAATGCTGGCGGTAAACGTCAGGATCCAATTTGAACTTGGTCCGCAGCCGCATAATCAACCGAGGATCGGCGTGCAAGATGAAGTTGACGTAATAACCGGCATCCAGCGAACCGGCGGCATATGAGAAGTGATGCTTGTCCATCTTTTGGACCTGCTCGACCTTGGCGCCTTCCTTCTCAAACTCGGATTCCAGGCGCTCGATCATTTCTTTTACATTTTCATCTTTGGCCTGCGTGTTTAGCACCAGCAGGGCTTCGTAACGACGATTCATATTTCCTCGGATTTGTTAAACGAGTTCATGGCTGAAACGAGACCATTGTCAATTACGCATTTCAATGCTTCCACTGCGCGATCGATGGTCGACCGCGCGATGGGCTTCTCCTCATCGAAAAAGCGGCTCAGCACATAATCCACTGATCTTTCTCGAGGCGCGGCCCCAATGCCGATGCGCAAACGTGGGATCTCTTCTGTTCCAAATTGGGCTACGACTGAGTCGAGGCCGTTGTGGCCGCCAGATCCGCCCTTGGTGCGTAAGCGAACACGACCGAGGGGAAGAGCAAGATCGTCGAGCGCGACCACGATTTGTTGCGGCTGAATTTTGTAGAACTGCGCAATTGCGAAAACTGGATAGCCGCTGCGATTCATGAAGCTCAAAGGCTTGACCAGAAGCACAGCTCCACATTTTGCGGAGAGTGCGTCCCATTTTGCCGATTTTTCCCAAGCCGATCCAAACTGCGCGGCCAACTGGTCGACAACCATAAATCCGATGTTGTGCCGCGTGGCGGCGTACTCCGGTCCGGGATTTCCGAGACCGGCGATCAGCCGGATTGCTGTGTCGTGCACGCGCGGGCAATCGCAAATCCAAAATCGAAAACCGAAAATGGATTACTTCTTTTCTTTCTCCTTTGGAGCCTTTTCTTTCGCAGCCGGAGCAGCCGCAGCAGCAGCTTCGCCCTCTTCCTTTTTCTCGGTGATGACTTCCGGTCCTGCGGCAGCAGCCTCGGCTTCCGCTGCAACTGGTTCTTCCTCAACGATAGGCGCCACGACGGAGAAGGCCGTTAAATCAACCTGCACCTTCGGCGTTACACCGTGTGGAAGTTGAATCTCGCGGACGTGAATGGCATCGCCGATGTTCAGCTGCGAAACGTCCACCGTGATCCGGTCCGGCAAATCGCCCGGCAGACATTCAATAGCTAAGGCGCGCAAGCTTTGCTCAAGCAATCCGCCATAAGTCTTCACGCCAACGGCTGTGCCGACAGGTTCGAGCGGCACCTCGGCTTCAATCATCTGGTCCATGGAGATCGCGTGAAAGTCGACGTGACGAATGTCGCCACCGACAGGTGAGTGTTGTACTTCCTGCACAAGCGCAGTGCGACTTTGTCCATCCCCGCCAATCTCGAGCTCGACGAGAACGTTTTCTCCCGAGGCCTGGCTCATCATCGCGTTGATGTCGCGCGCGGAGACTTGTAGCGGCTGCGGTTTGTCGTTGCCTCCGTAGATGACAGCCGGGATGAGTCCGCGCGCTCTGAGTTTGCGGACAGCGGAGCGTCCCACAGTCGCGCGCGGTTCTGCTTTAAGCTTAACTTGTTTTGCCATTTTTTTCGTTCTCGATGTTGAACAGCGACGACACCGATTCGTCGTTGTGAATCCGTTTGATGCCTTCCCCGAGAAGCTCGGAGATGCAGAGCACCATGACCTTAAATCGTTCCACGGTGCGCACCGCCGTGCTGTTGGTTGTTACTAATTCCGTAATTTCAGATTTTTGCAACCGCGGAATGGCCACATCCACCAGGACCGCGTGCGCCACACCAGCGTAAATGTTGCGTGCGCCGTGCTTTTTTACTATCGCAGCGGCGGAGCTAAGTGTGCCCGCCGTTTCAGTGAGATCATCAACAAGCAGCACGTTGTGGTTCTCCACATCGCCGATTAGGTAAAGCGCTTCAGTCTGAGTGGCGCTTTTGCGCTCTTTCGCCACGATCGCCAGGTTGGCCCCGAGCGCTTCTGCGTAAGCTGAAGCCATTTTCAGCCCGCCGAGATCGGGAGAAACGACAGTTGTTTTGCCGGTCATTCTCTTGCGTAAATACTTAATCAGCACCGGCGCCGAATAAAGGTGATCCACCGGGATGTCGAAAAAGCCTTGCACCTGTTGCGCGTGCAGATCCATCGTGAGCACGCGATTCACCCCCGCGGCGTGTAGCAAATTCGCAACGAGCTTCGCTGTGATCGGCACGCGCGGTTGATCTTTGCGGTCTTGGCGCGCGTATCCAAAAAATGGAATGACAGCCGTGATCCGGTCCGCGCTTGCGCGTCGCGCCGCGTCCACCATGATCAGCAACTCCATCAAATGCTGATTGGTCGGCGGGGAAGTCGGCTGGACAATGAACACGTCATGCCCGCGAATGTTCTCCTCGATCCTGACGTATGTCTCCCCATCGGGAAACGAGCTGATGGTCGCCTGTCCCAGTGGCACGCCGATGTACCTGCAAATTCGCTCGGCCAAATTGTGGTTTGCGGAGCCGGTGAAGACTTTTAACTCAGGTTGAAGCGCGAACATTGAGAGCGCCTAACTTAGTCAGCGAGAAAGGACATTGGCAATCCTCAAACTTGCCAAGGGTGATTTTGGGGTGAGTATTTTACGTTCAAGTTTCCCCGATGAGTGCTGACGTGATTCGCATAGAACGCCGAACGACAAACTCGAAGTTTTTCGCGCACACACGCTGGGATGCTTTGCCGGCGGCCGCCGGGTTGTTTCATTTCGCTTACCTTTTTGGACTTTATTTTCTGTTTCCGCACGCGCCGCTGTCGGTGATGCTGATTCTCGGGTTCGTTTATTCGCTGATGGTGAATGCGAACATCAATGGGGTGGGGCACAACTTCATTCATAACCCGTTTTTCCGGTCGCAATTTCTCAATCGCCTGTTTGGAATCACGCAATCGATCGCCTGCTGTTTCTCCCAGACGATGTACGACGCCGTGCACATGCAGCATCACAAGGGGAACTCCGACCGGCAGGATGAAAAAGGTGACACGATCGATTGGTTATCGATCTACAGGCACGGCCATGACGGCGAGGCCGAAAATCCGTGGAGCTATGTTTTTCTGAGTTTTTTCCGCGACGATGTCGGCGCGATCCGCAAGGACCTGCGGAAACGGAAAAATGGCGATGATTTCTGGGGCAACGTTGAGCTGGCGGCATTCGCCACAACGCTTTTGGTCATGGCGATCGTCGTACCGACGAATCCAGTTCACTTCATTAACTGGCGATTCATGCTGTATTTCCTGCCGTTCTGGTACCTTGGCCAATGTTTTAGCTACTTGAACGGCTACTACCGGCACTACGGCGCGAACCCTGACAAGCCGATTGCGTGGGGAGTCAGCAGCTACGGAAAAATTTATAACTGGCTGTTCTTCTACAACGGTTATCACGCGGAGCACCATTTCCGTCCCAAAGTGCATTGGACAAAGATGGAGAAATTCCGTCGCGGTATCGAGCAGCTGCAGAAGCAGGAAGGTGTGCGGACGATCAAACACGCGCACATGCTCGGCTTTTTGGATCGCGATTTGCCGAAGCGGAGTGAAAGCAGCGCCACGTCTCAGCAGGAAAACGCAGCTTCCCTGGTGCGATAGTTATTGTAGCCGCCTCGCTGGGCAGGCGCGGTATGTTGTGATGCCC
>QHQV01000128.1:0-2446 GCA_003219945.1 Verrucomicrobiota bacterium
ACAAACTTTTTCACTGTTCCAGCCTTTTTCCCCATCATGTTTGAGCTGACGGTGCTTTTCGCCGCATTTTCTGCGTTTTTTGCGTGGCAAATCATGAATCGTTTGCCGCGCTGGAACCATCCGCTGTTCAACTGGGAACGTTTCAGCCGCGTGACCAATGACGGATTTTTCCTGGCAATCGAGGCTCGTGACCCGCGGTTCACGGAAAACCGTGTGTATGAGTTATTGGAGCAAACCGGCGGCGAGCATATCACCATCGTGCACGAGGACTAGATATGCTCCGCGCATTCTTTGTGATTTTTGTGCTGTGCGCGATCGCGACGGTCGCAGTCCTCGGTTTTCGCGGGCAGAGAAGCACACAGCCACCGACGGAGGTTTTCCCTGACATGGTGCGACAACCGAAAGTGCGCGCACAGGCTCCGCTCGATTTTTTTGCTGACGGTCGCGGTCCGCGTTTGCCAGTAGCTGGCACGGTCCCGGTCGGCTACGAAATGCCCAAACCGAAAACCGAGGGCTCGCCGCCCGGCATGACAGGAGACGCGCCCGAGGAAGCGCATATGCGCATCGCTTTCAGTGCCGGAACCGATTACTTCAACACCGGCAAAATGAGCGACCAGTGGGGAACCGGGATTCCATTGCCAGTAACGCGCGAGTTGATGGAGCGAGGTCAGCAGCGGTTCAACATCACTTGCGCAATGTGCCACGGCGCCTCAGCTGCTGGCAATGGGATCACCAAGCAGTACGGGCTTGCGACTGTCGTTTCGCTTCAGGACGATCGTCTCCGCAAAATGTCTGACGGCGAGATTTTCAATACCATTACGAACGGAAAAAATACGATGATGCCTTACGGGCCGAATGTCGTCGTCGCGGATCGCTGGGCTATCATTGCTTACCTGCGCGCCTTGCAACGAAGCCAGCATGCGACGATTGCCGACGTTCCGGAAGATCACCGCGCGGAAATGGATAAACCGGCGTCACCGCCGCCGACTGCAGCGACTCCTGCAAAATGAGCGAGCGTTTACACACCGCACCGATGCCGGAAGGCGAATATTTCGACAGCCGTCGATTCACAGGGCTTTCAACTCTCCTCGGCGTGATTGCTGTTGTAAGCCTGTTGCTTTGTCTCGTAGGCGCGTTTGTGAATCCGCATCAATTCAGTTATTCCTGGCTGTTTGCGTTCGTGTTTTTCTTTACGCTGTGCGCCGGCTGCTTCTTCTGGACGATCGTTCATCACGCGACCGATGCCGACTGGTCCGTGGTTGTGCGGCGTCAATTGGAAAACATTGCTGTGTTGTTAGGGGTGCTGGCAGTTCTTTTTATTCCAATCCTGCTGCTGCGACGCCATCTCTATTCGTGGATGGACATTCCGCTGGGGCATGAGGCAAATCTGGATTCCAAGCGCGCGTATCTCAATTTTCATTGGTTCTTTATTCGCACGATTATCTTCTTTGGTTTCTGGATCGTTGCGTCTCTGTTGCTGCGGCGATTTTCCGCGCGCCAGGACAAAGACGGAAATCCGCTGTTCACGATTTGGATGCGCCGGGTGTCGTTCATCAGTCTGCCGCTGTTTGCCCTTTGCCTCACGTTTGGCGCCGTCGATTGGATGATGAGCCTGAACTTCCGCTGGTATTCAACCATGTTCGGGGTGTACATCTTTGCCGGCACAGCGGGCAGCTCGATGGCATTGCTCGTACTGGTAATCACCGCTTTGCGACAAGCCGGTTACCTCAAGGGCATCGTCACGTTCGAGCACTATCTCATCATGGGGAAATGGATGCTCGCGTTCTGCGTTTTCTGGGCCTACATCGGTTTTGGTCAGTACATGCTCATCTGGTATGCAAACATCCCGGAGGAGACCCAATTTTTCCTGACGCGAAATACGCAATCGTGGTGGGCACTCAGCATGATTCTGGTGATCGGTCGGTTCTTTGTACCGTTCGGGATTTTGCTATTGCAATCGATTAAGAAAAATCCGCACCAGCTTAGTATCCTTGCCGGCTGGATGCTCCTTATGCAAATGCTGGACATGTATCTGATCGTTTTACCTGCGTTACACGTTTACCTGCGTTACACGGAACAGGCGTGCACGTGAGCATCTGGGATTTGATTTGCCCGATCGCGATTGGTGCCACGCTCAGTTTTGTTTATCTACGACTGGTGCCCAGGACTTCGCTGTTCCCTTTGCGGGATCCGCGTCTGATTGAATCTCTCACCACCGTCAACTGAAATGGCAGAGACCCAGTCAGCTCACAGTATTGCCTACTCGCGCGCGCCATTTTCTACGTGGCTCGCTATTGTGTGCCTCTTCGTTTTGTTCGGTCTCATCGTGCTCGCGGTCATCGGACCGTCGCCGCGCACAAGTGATTACGAAGAAACACGCGCAAAAAAGCGTATGGAAAAGTTGAAAGCGTTGCACGAAGAAACGCAGAAGGAGCTCACAACGTAC
>QHQV01000128.1:2458-5498 GCA_003219945.1 Verrucomicrobiota bacterium
GGCCTTGCCCGAATCCCGATCGATCGCGCGATGGAAGTCACAGTTTCCGACCTGGCGCAAAAAAAGCCCGCGCCAGCCGGCCCGATTGCTACTCCTGCCACACAAACAGCACCCACCACAGCGTCGCCCGCACCAGCTGCGCCACAAGGAGCGGCGGTCTCTAGTCCGCCGGTTTCTGGCGCGGGGCGACCGGCTCAACCCATTGCACCTACCGGAGCGTCGGCAGCGCCTGCCGCTTCTCAGCAGCAAGGACCGGTCTCCAGTCTGCCACCTGCAATGGCCGTGTCGCCTTCGCCCGCAACTCAACAATCACCACTGGCACCTGCTTCTCCCGTACCGGCCGCTACGCCATGAAACGCACAGCACTTTGACCGCGCAAGCTGAATGAACACTACCGAAATCCCATTGAAAGACCCATCGGTCTCCGCTGCTGCCAGCGACACGGAGCAGTTGGAGCGCGCGTACATCGACGCATCGACACGCGTGCCAGTGCTGATGTTTTATACCTCGGCGATCGCGTGGCTAATCGTGGGCACCGTTTTGGCAATGGTCGTCTCCTTCAAGCTGCACTCACCCGATCTGTTCGGGGACATCAGTTTTCTGACATGGGGACGGCTGCGCCCGGCTCACATGAACACAATGGTTTATGGTTGGGCATCAATGGCCGGGATGGGCACGGCTGTTTGGTTGATGGCACGATTGTGTCGGGTGACGTTGCGATTTCCATTGTTACTGGCGACGGGCGCTGCATTCTGGAACTTGGGCGTGCTGATAGGTGTGGGCGCAATTTTACTCGGCGATAGCACCGGTTTTCAATGGCTCGAGTTTCCGCGTTACGTAGCCGTCATTCTGTTTGTCGCTTACACGCTCATGGCTTCCTGGGCGGTGCTCATGTTTCGACATCGCCGCGGCGACCAAATCTACATCACGCAATGGTATTTGCTCGGCGCGTTCCTTTGGTTCCCGTGGCTCTACGCGGCTGGCCAGTTGATGCTGTTTGTTGTCCCCGTGCAGGGCGTTTTGCAATCGGCAGTGACCTGGTGGTATGCCAATAACCTGCTGTTTCTCTGGTTTGGCGCTATCGCTCTCGGCACGGCGTATTACATGATTCCGAAGGTGATCGGGCGTCCGGTTTACAGTTATCACCTGGCGACCATCGGCTTTTGGACGTATGCACTTTTTTCAAGTTGGACCGGAATGACGCGATTGATCGACGGTCCGTTCCCGGCGTGGATGATCACGGCGAGTATCGCCGCGACAATTTTGACGATGATTCCTGTCGCCACTGTGGGGCTGAATCATCATTTGACGATGCAGGGATATTTCCCGTTGCTGCGCTACAGTCCGACCCTGCGCTTTACCGTCTTTGGCGCCATGTCTTACACGGTCTTTAGTGTCATCGGCGTCTTGATCTCGTTCCGGTCGGTTGCGAGCTACGTGAATTTCAGCCAGGCGAGCATCGCGTATACGCATCTTGGCCTGTACGCGTTTTTCACGATGACGATTTTCGGTTCGATGTATTACATCGTCCCGCGACTGGTTGGCCGCGAATGGCGTTATGGATCATTGATTAAACTGCATTTCTGGGCATCGGCCTACGGCATCGGACTGATGACGCTCATGCTGCTCGCGGGCGGCTTTCTGCAAGGCTCTAACTTGGAAAACCCGGCCCTGCCGTTCAGCGAAAGCATTGAAACGGTGTTGCCGTATCTTCGCGGACGCAGTCTTGCCGGCATCTTGCTGACTGTATCGCATTTTATTTTCGCATATCACTTCGGTCTGATGCTTTTGGGATTGGGCCGCACATCGACTGTTCCGACATTTCTTAACCCGGTTGAAGCCGAGACATCCGGAGGCCATTGATGAAAGGACTCACTTCTTTGTTTCTTGAACCAAGGAGCGGCGGTTTCGAGCTCTCCCGCCGAAGCCGCGGCGAAGGCGGGTCCGCTGAACTTAAGCGTACATGAAAGGCCTTGCTCCTCTTTTCCTGGGAATCTTCGGCACATTTGCGTTTTCGTGGATCGGCCTAACGGTCATTCCGACGTGGCAAATCGGACATCTCAATCCTGGATCCGACGAAGAGGGAACGGACATTTATCCGCGCCCGCAATCGGGAATGTTCGAGCGGGGCGGGCACGTTTACGCAGCAAACGGCTGCGTCTATTGCCATAGCCAACAGCAGCACGCCGCGCGATTACATTTTTGATCGTCCGGTATTCCTCGGAAAAATGCGCATGGGCCAGGACCTCGCAAACATTGGTGCGCGCGCACCCACGCCAGAGGAATCGCCGTCAGCCAGTGGGGGTGCGAGTCCTGCAGGCGCGCCAGCAACGCAAGCAGCGGCGGGATCGCCGAGCCCTGGCCCCTCGGTTGCAGCAACCGGCCCCCCGGGTACGCAAGCAACGTCAGCCGCCCAGGCAAGTTCGCCTCCGGCAGGGGCTGCCGAGTCACCCGCGGCTTCGCCTAGTAAGTTAGCTTCGCTGCATACATCACCGGCGCCGCCGGGACAACGGACAGGTGTCGCGTCTCCTTCTCCAGGACAAATGGCGAATACCACTCCCGGCGGATCAAGCCCGGTAGCACCGAGCGCGCAAACTCCCGGCGCGCCATGGCCGATCCAGACGGCGGGTTTTCCGCCGATGTATTCTGCAGCGTGGCATCATGTGCATCTGTACGCGCCGCGCAGCATCAATCTCGATTCGAACATGCCGGCCTACCGTTTCCTGTACGAAAAACGGCGCATCGCTGGCGAGCGTTCCGCGGATGCACTGCAACTCTCCGGTTCGGACATGCCACCAGAAGGTTGGGAGGTTGTCCCCAGTTACGATGCCAAGTGTCTGGTGGCTTATCTCATCGGACTTAATCAATCCCATGGGTTGAAGGAAGCGAGATCACTTGGAGGCGCACCGCCGACTGGCGGAGCTCCCGCGCCAGCTGTGCAGGGCGCTTCACCACCGCCGCCACCTGGTGCTGCGAAATAGAAGCCAATGAACGACGAACCGAAAATGCCGCCGAGACCAGCGCAGGGAATGGATTACGG
>QHQV01000129.1:0-2105 GCA_003219945.1 Verrucomicrobiota bacterium
ACAGCATGTCGATTAACCGGCCGAGCACCGCTTCGCGGCTAATGTGCTGTCCGTATTTCACAGTGAGCAACATCTGTTCATAATCTTCGGGCGACGTGATTCCATAGATGCAAGAGACGCTTGCCACCACGATGACGTCGCGTCGTGAAAGCAGCGCGCTCGCAGTCGACAAACGCAACCGTTCAATCTCTTCGTTGATCGACGAATCCTTCTCGATGTAGGTGTCGGAGCGCGGGATGTACGCTTCTGGCTGGTAATAATCGAAATAGCTGACGAAATATTCGACCGCATTGCGCGGGAAAAATTGTTTGAACTCCGAGTAAAGTTGTGCGGCCAATGTTTTGTTGTGCGAAATCACCAGCGTCGGCCTGTTCAGCTCTTGGATGACATTGGCGACGGTGAACGTCTTGCCTGAACCGGTGACTCCGAGCAATGTCTGATGGCGGTTTCCCGCCTCGATAGACTTCAACAGCTTCGCGATGGCCTGCCCCTGATCGCCGCGAGGTTTGAAGTTGGATTCGAGCTGAAATGGCACCCGATAATTTTAGCACAACATCGACAGCAACGTCGGGGCTGACTTTGTTGGCGAGCTTCCTCGGAAATAGGATTTCAGAAATCGCAAACATCGCGGAAGATTGTCGTTCAATCTATGCCCTCTCAAACTGCCACGTCAGTGCGATTACAGATTGGCCACGTTCTGTTTATGGATCTGGTCGGTTATTCGAGGCTGCTTCTCGATGAGCAGCGTCAATACATGGAGCAGCTCACTGAAATTGTCCGTAGAACCGAGCAGGTGCGCAGTGCGAAAGAAGCAGGGAAGCTGATCCGACTTCCTGTTGGCGATGGGATGGCGCTCGTTTTCTTTGATAGTCCAGAAGCGCCGGTCCGGTGTGCGATCGAGATCAGCAGGAAGTTGAAAGAGTATCCGCAACTGAAGCTACGAATGGGCATTCACAGCGGGCCAATCAATGAAGTTCGCGATGTAAACGATTCGGCAAACGTCGCCGGAGCTGGGATCAACCTTGCCCGGCGGGTCATGGATTGCGGAGACGACCGACACATTCTGTTGTCCAAGAGGGTCGCGGAAGATTTGGGCCACTCGCGAGAGTGGGGTCCGTATTTGCATGACTTGGGTGAATGCGCCGTAAAGCACGATATTCCCGTCTTCCTTGTGAACTTCTACCGGGACGGGGTTGGAAATCCTGAATTGCCAAAAATAGTTGAGCAATCGCAGTCGGAACAAGCTGCTAAAGCCGCGGCGATCCACGCTCCGAGGAGGTTTCGAGTAATATATTTGGCAATCGCGGCTACGATCTTTTTGTTCGCTGCCTCGGCCCTGAGCATCTGGTTGTATTCCCGACAGAAGTCAGCAACTGCGCTCCCTGAGGAGAAAAGCATTGCGGTAATGCCGTTCGAAAATTTGAGTCCGGAAAAAGACAACGCATTTTTTGCGGACGGCATCCAGGACGACATCCTGACAACTCTGGCGAAGATCAAAGATCTTAGAGTCATCAGTCGTTCCTCCGTGATGGGGTTTCGTGATGCCGGAGTTCAAAATGTCCGCCACATCGGGCGGAAACTTGGCGTGGCGAATATTCTCGAGGGCAGCGTGCGCAAAGAAGGCGACCGCGTGGTGGTGAATGTGCAGTTGATCGATACGCGAAATGACCGCCAGACTTGGGCAAATCGTTACGACCGCACTTTGGTTGATTCGCTTGGATTGCAGGGAGAATTGGCCAATGAAATCGCGGATACCCTGCGGGCAACGCTCAGCGATGACGAAAAAGCGCTGGCTGCAGCCAAACCGACGCGAAATGCCGATGCGTACGTTTTTTATCTGCGCGCGAACCAGATCTCCCGCAATCCCGATACGCTGTTGGAAGATTACAAGACCGCCGAGGAGCTTTACATGCAGGCAGTCGAACTCGACCCGAATTTCGCGCTGGCTCACGCGCGGCTCGCATCTGTTTATGCTGCAGTGTTTCGTTATTACGAACCGACCGAGACGTGGAGAACAAAAGCGCGCTCCGAAGCGGAAATTGCGCTTCGCCTGCAATCGAATCTCGCGGAAGGCCACTTCGCGCTAGGCCAATGCATTTACTGGA
>QHQV01000129.1:2118-3957 GCA_003219945.1 Verrucomicrobiota bacterium
TCGCTTCTCGTTTGGCGCCGAGCAATGCGGATGCTGGCCGGTTGATCGCGGCGATTGAACGCCGGCAGGGCAAATGGCAACAAGCGCTCAAAGCATACGAAAGAGTTGCGACCATCGATCCGCAAAATCCGAGCACTGCTCGCGAACTTATGTATACGAACTCGTCAATGCGGCGGTGGCGGGAAGCTGCGCGTTGGGCCGAGCAAATGCGCGCCCTGGCTCCGACATCGCTCGTGGCCAAAATCCAAAACGGGTACATCAATTTCCAATGGAAAGGAGACACTCGTCTGCTGAAGTCGATACTCGATGAGATTCGAGCCGGTTTTGATCCAGACGGCAGTGTCACCGCAGCGCGATGGGACGTGGCCATGTTGCAACGTGATTATTCGTCGGCCAAAAGAATTCTGGAAACGTCATCGGCCAACGAAATTTCTTATAGCATCGCCGGATTGACCCCGAAAATCTTCCTGGAAGGCTGCACGTGTATTGCGCAGGGAGATAATGCGAGTGCTCAAAAGGCGTTCGAACAGGCAAGACCAGCTTTTGAAGCAGCGGTGAAAGAAGCACCGGAAAGCGCCGAGCGGCACGCGAGCCTCGGCTGGCTTTACGCGTTGATGGGGCGGAAGAACGATGCCATCGCAGAGGGACAACGTGCGGTTGAGCTCAAACCGGAATCAAAAGATGCTATCGACGGTTCACTGATGAATGGCTATCTCGCGCTCATCTATGCTCGGGCCGGCGAAAATGATTTGGCTATTCCGTTAATCGAGCGCCTGCTCAAAACCGCCGGCCCGATTGATAGCGCCAACTACAGCATCACCGTTAGCGATCTGAAATATCGGTGGGAATGGGACCCGATTCGGGACGATCCGCGCTTTAAACAACTCATCGCAGAAACCAGCCCCTGAAGCCAAAAGTGGCGCGCTTGTAGCGATTAAAAATTTGGATTCAGGTTAGCACGGCTGATCCACTCACCAGTGAACGCGAAAACGTTTTTTGCCGAGCTAAAGCGAAGAAAAGTGTACAGCGTCGCAATCGCGTACCTTGTAGGCGGTTGGGCGTTCGCTCAAGGCATCGCGCAAGTTCTTCCGGTATTCGATACTCCAATTTGGGTAGTTCGACTCTTAGTCGTACTGATTGTGCTTGGGTTTCCGGTGGCGCTTACGCTCTCGTGGTTTTTCGATTTTACTCGATATGGAATCGTACGCACTCCGGATCGGGCACCGCAACCGAGGATCGATGCCGTCGATCGGTCCGTTTCACAGGAGAAGTCAATTGCAGTTTTGCCGTTTAAGGATCTGAGCGCGGGGCCGGAACGCGATTATCTTGGCGAAGGCATCGCGGAGGAAATTCTCACCGCACTTTCCAAGGTCGACAATCTGCGGGTAGCGGCGCGGCGTTCATCGTTTTGGTTTAAAGATCGCGACGCAGAGCTGAGCGAAGTCGCCAGCAAGCTCAGTGTTGAGCATGTGCTCGAAGGGAGCATTCGAAGAGACGGCAACCGGATTCGTGTCACTGCCGAGCTGACCGAGTGCTGCAAAGGGTTTACTTTGTGGTCGGAAACGTTCGAGCGCGAATTCCAGGGAATCTTTGCGCTCCAGGACGAGATTACATGTGCGATAGTCGATGCGCTGAAGCTGAAATTAGAGATTACGCCGACAACGACGCGCGCCCGCAGCATGGAAGCGTACGATCTTTATCTTCGAGGGTTGTTCTTGTCGGACAAAAGCAGCGAGGAAGCGTTGCGAAAAAGTCTAGGGTTTTTCGAGAGCGCGCTCGACAAAGATCCGCGATTCGCGCGGGCCTGGACCGGAATTGCGAAGTCCTGGCTATGGCTGG
>QHQV01000130.1 GCA_003219945.1 Verrucomicrobiota bacterium
TCAAATATCTTCCCGGGCGATCTTCTGACGAAAAATTTCGGCGTGACGCGCCATGGCCGTGTCGTCTTCTACGATTACGACGAGCTATGTTTCCTCACCGATTGCAACTTTCGCGATCTGCCGCAGGCGACGACGCCCGAGCAGGAAATGGCAGCCGAACCTTGGTTCTCGGTGCGCGAAAATGACATTTTCCCAGAAGAATTTCCCCAGTTCCTTCGCCTGCCCGATGCGGCACGCGCCAGCTTACTCGAGCGACACGCCGATGTCTTTCGCCCCGAGTTCTGGCGTGGCATGCAGAAGAAACTTCGGGCCGGAGAGATACCCGAAGTGTTTCCTTACAAAGCGGAGCGGCGACTTTCTTCAAGTCTCGCGTCGATTGCAGGATGCACGTAGGGTCGACCTAACCAATGCTATGTCTCCCATGCGCATCCTCGTTGCCGGGATCGGGAATATTTTTTTCGGTGACGATGCGTTTGGATGTGAAGTGGCGGCAGAGTTGCTGAAGCGAACATGGCCGGATGGCGTGAACATCGTTGACTTCGGGATTCGCGCTTACGATCTCGCTTACGCCATTATGGATGGTTACGACACAACCGTCCTGATCGACGCAGCGCCGCGTGGCGAAAAACCGGGAACGCTGCTCGAGCTCGACCCGGACAAGGTTGACACCTGCGAAGACGAGATTGCCGACGCGCATGCTCTGACGCCGGTGCGCGTGTTGCAATTGATTCGAGCCCTTGGTGGCCATGCGAAAGACTTGTATCTCGTCGGATGCGAGCCCGCGCGATTGGACGGCGAAGGCGTGATCGGCCTGAGCGAGGACGTTCGTGACGCCGTCCCAGTCGCGGTGAAGATGATCGAGAAAATAATAGGTGATTTGGCGTGCGGCAGCAGAATCTAAAAAAAATTCAAACTATCCGACGCGTGCCATGCGATCCGATTAAGATGAGTGGTAAGGCAGGCTGCACTCTTCTTTCGCCGTCCACATTTTCATTTCACGGCAAACACGCAGCGCAACTGATAACAGGCTTATGAGGAATTTGTTTTGTTCAAGACGTACGGATTCTATCGCCCGGCGATTGGCGGGTTCAACAGCGCAGTGCAGATCTACTGGCGACGTTGCTTGGATGGTCGTTTGCGGTGCAATCCTGCTGGCCGTGCTGGTTCTAACCGTGCGTGAGATCCCGGCGATGGTCCGGGAAGCGCGAATCATGCGGATGTAAACCGGAGAAAGACTATGGAAGCGCCTCAAATCGTTGCGGATCATCAGCCGAAGGTTAAAGAAATTCATGTCCTTTGGATGACAACCGGCCTCGGGTGCGACGGGGATTCTATTTCAACAACCGCAGCCACTTTGCCCAGCATCGAGGATGTAGTGATGGGCGCGATTCCGGGATTGCCGAAGGTGCATCTCCACAATCCGGTTCTCGCTTACGAAGTTGGCGACGACTTTATGAAGTTTTGGCACGCAGCAGCTGAAGGACGGCTGGAACCCTTCGTGCTTGTCCTCGAAGGCTCGGTGCCGAACGAAAAGATCAAGAAGGAAGGGTACTGGGCGGCGATGGGGACTGATCCAGACACCGGGCAGCCGATCACGACCAATGAGTGGATCGACAGGCTCGCGCCAAAAGCTACGGCAGTGATTGCCTCTGGCACGTGTGCGACATACGGCGGCATTCACGCGATGGAAGGAAATCCAACCGGCGCGATGGGTCTTGCGGATTATCTCGGCTGGAATTGGCGCAGCAAAGCGGGACTGCCAATCGTGAACGTACCTGGTTGTCCGGTGCAGCCGGACAATATGATGGAGACGCTGCTCTATCTCCTTTATCAAGTCGCAGGACTCGCGCCGCTTATCCCGTTGGACAATGAACTGCGGCCGACATGGCTGTTTGGAAAAACAGTGCACGAAGGCTGCGATCGCGGTTCGTATTACGAGCAGGCCGATTTCGCCCACGAATACGGGTCACCGAAGTGCCTAGTGAAAGTCGGCTGCTGGGGGCCAGTGGTGAATTGCAACGTAACCAAACGCGGTTGGATGGATGGGATCGGCGGTTGTCCGAATGTCGGTGGGATTTGCATCGGCTGCACGATGCCGGGGTTTCCCGATAAGTTCATGCCGTTCATGGATGAACCGCCTGGCGCGACGTTCTCGAGCTCGGTCATCGGGCCGTATGGCCGTCTTATTCGAGTGCTGCGCGCGATCACCAATCGCGCCGTGAACAAAGAACCGAAATGGCGTCACCCGCGGCCCGATCTGACGACCGGTTACAAGCCAAAGTATTACGCTCACCATCGCG
>QHQV01000131.1 GCA_003219945.1 Verrucomicrobiota bacterium
TGTTCGATCATAATATTTTCCAGGACAATCTCGTCGGCGTCGATTTCTGCGAGATGATGGTGAAAGAAACCAATCCCGGGGTTTGGGAACAAGCGCAGAAGACCGAAGCGGCCCACGCAAAGGATCACGGTTATCGCACGATCGCCGATATCATGCGCGCGCTGAATCCTTTCGAGGGCGAATTCTATCGCGAAACGCTGCAAGTAAGCCGGTACACGCGCG
>QHQV01000132.1 GCA_003219945.1 Verrucomicrobiota bacterium
GGCCGTGGCCGGTTCATCGTCATTTCGCACAAAGGCGACTTTTGCTCCGAGTTCACGCAATCGCGGCGCTAACAATCGGGCCACGCGCAGCGTCAGACCGCCCTCCTGAACCGGCATGCAATCGTCAACTTGAAACCAACGCTCCTCCATCTTCGCCCATTTTCCGCCGAGATGACCGGGGTCGAGGGCGATTTTCAAATCCGACAGCGGCTTGTCTCGTCCCGCCGGTGGTAAAGATTTCGCCAGTCGCCAAAGTCGCGGCACGCGTTTCTGTTCTTCGGTGCCAGCGGCAAACCGCAAGGTAAAAAATTTCTGCGCATCGCGGTTCATGAGAATCCGCGCTGTGTCGTTTTTTATTTCGATTAAATCAGCCGCGAACCCGTGGGTGCAGTAAACGTCATTGATCAAATGCGCGAACTCATCTCGCGTGATTGTCTGCTGATAATGTTCGAGAACATCCCATCGCGGCTTGCTCCCAAGGACGCTAATATTGTCAGCGGCTTGGAAACCTCCTGCAAAGATCGCCGTGAATAAAAATGATGAAGCTTGGATGACGCGCCTTCGCCATGCAAGGAGGTGACAGGGGAATCGTTTCGCTGGGCTGGATCGGTAGACGCTTAAATCGTTGAATCGCAAATCCGATATAACTATGTAACGATTCAACGAAGGACGCCTTTTATGTTAACGATTCTTTTCCTTGGCGATATTGTTGGGCAGCCGGGCCGCGCCGCGGTATTAGCCCGATTGCCGGAGCTGAAGGCGAAGCACGCGTTGGATTTCGTCATCGTCAACGGCGAGAACGCTGCGGGCGGCCGTGGTATTACGGGCAAAATCACCATCGATCTTTTGCGCGCCGGAGTCTCAGTCATCACGAGTGGTGACCATATCTGGGACCAGAAAGAGATTCTTTCGTTCATCGATACCGAACCCCGTTTGTTGCGCCCGGTAAACTATCCCGACGGCGCACCGGGCAGCGGATCGATCATTCTTGAAACGGCCAAGGGAAAAATCGGCGTGCTCAATGTCCAGGGGCGCACGTTCATGCAGCCGATTTTGGACAATCCGTTTCACGCTGTCGAAGCAGCAGTCACGAAAATGCGCAACGAAACGCTGAACATTATCGTCGACGCTCACAGCGAAACCACGAGCGAGAAAATTACGCTTGGCCGTTTTTTAGACGGCAAAGTATCGGCTGTCATCGGCACCCATACTCACGTTCAGACAGCCGATGAGCAAATCTTCCCCGGCGGCACGGCTTTCTTATGCGACGCCGGAATGTGCGGGCCTGTAAACTCCATCCTGGGACGCGCGGTGGATCCCATCATGAATCGATTTATCTCGAATCTGCCGTCATCTTTTCCGGTAGCCGGCGGCGAAGTGCGGTTGCGCGGCGCCCTCGTTCAAATTGATGAGAAGACCGGCCGCGCCGTTGGAATTACGCGGATAGATGAGCCCGGGCTCAGTGCATCCGCCGCGTCAGAGCCGGAGCCAAAGATGAATATCGAAAATCCGCCGTCACCGGAACAGACTTGAAACTGTTGAACTTACAGCCAACTATTCACGCCTCTGGGTTCGAATTGTCTAAAGAGTATCAACGTCTAATAGAAATCATGAACAGATCCTTTGCTTTTGTTTTAATGACGTCTTTGGCCCTGTGCGGTTCACAGGTATGCCCGGCAGCGGAAAAAAAGAATCCCGAAGCGAACAAGCTCGCCCGGGAAGGCGCTGAAGCCGCTAAAAGCCAGGACTGGGACAAGGCGGTTGACCTACTTAAGAAGGCTAGCGCCATGGACAAAAAATACACCGACGAGTTGTCGGCGGTTTATCAACGGCGCGGATATGCCGCTGCAAACGAGCAGAGATACGGGGACGCCATCAACGATTACGACGAAGCCCTTAAGCTCACTCCGCAAGAGGCGCCGCGCATTCATGAGCAACGTGCGGCGGTCGAAATGAAGATACTGGATTACGATAAAGCTCTCGGCGACTACTCCGAGCTTATAAAACAGAAGCCGAATGAGATTAAATACCTCAATTATCGCGCCTACATTTACGAGTTAAAAAATGATCTTCAAAATTCGCAGGCGGACAACGATAAGATCTTGAAGGCAGATCCTAACAATCAGGATGCGAAGGCGCGCAAGCAACGGCTCGAACAGAAGATTGCCGAAAGAACGCCCCTTACTCCGCCGCCACGATCGCCCACGGCTTCGCCAGCCCATTCACCAGCAGGCAAAAAGAAGCCCTAAGCGTTTCCAACACTTAGCCCCGCTCTCCGCAACTACGGCTCTCTGCGCGACAGAGTCAATACACGGTGCTTGTCTGCGCCTTGAAGTGCTGTGCTGTTGCGCAGCTATCAGCGCAGGTCACTACGGCTCGGCCAGTGCACCGGCTTCTTCGGTTTCCTCAACTGTTTTCAGGGCCGTAAATTTTCGTTTCCGGCGGTTCGCCGGCAAAGGCGCCAGGGTCATGGTGATATTGCGACCGGCGATCTTCGGCTCGGTTTCCACTTGCGACATGCTGGAAAGATCGTCGCGAACTTTTTCCACCAGATGGGTCCCAAGCTCCTGGTGCGCCATTTCGCGGCCGCGAAATTGCAGCTGAACACGCACCTTGTTCCCTCGGTCCA
>QHQV01000133.1 GCA_003219945.1 Verrucomicrobiota bacterium
TAAAATTGCTGGCTGGGGCCGAGTCATTGCGCACCTTCCCGGAACGAGGCGGGTTCATAGCGGAGCGTGCTGGAGCGCGCTTCGTGATCGTGTCTCCCTACTTAGTGGTTTACCGAATCGTGGAGCAATCGCGTACGGTGCGCGTATTGCGCTTTTGGCATGGAGCCCGCGAACGAGTACGGATGCGCTTGTAAGCTGGTCCTCCAAAGGATGCGGAGAAAGTCAAAGCAATTACGCGAAAGAATTTTTGGCAGAGAGCGTCTGCCGCCGGCATCCTAAACGCACACGATCCGCCGCGACCCTAAACTCCGTAAAGGGGCATGGCTCCGCGGCTCGTCAGGTAGTAGTCAGACGAAGACGGGAGCTTTACGCTCTCAACGATCAACTATCCACCTCTGCGAAGTAACCTGTGATGAATAAGTTTAGCAGCGCATCGGCTAAATTGCAGTTTGGGTTTATGAACGACCGAATCGTCATCGATCCGAAGATTTTGTCATGGCAACCCGGTGATACGCGGAACACGCCTGCCGGTGTCCATTGTGGTAGGTAGCCTGGCAGGCGGGATGACGTTTGAGAACGTGCAGCGGGAATATGGAATCAGCGGCGACGATATTCAGGCCGCATTGAAATTCGCTGGCGAGCTAGTCGAGCAGGAACAGCATCATCCGTTGCCTGCGTGAGACACCATGCGATTGCTAGTGGACGCCAACCTGCCACTCTCACTCGCGCCGCGAATGGAGCGACTGGGATGAGCGATCCGGCAGCTGCCGGACCGCGCGGCTAGCGGTCGAGCGCAGCGGGAGGCCGCAGAGATACAAGGCGGATCAATTATTCACCTCTGCGAATCGGGCGATATTCATCCCCAGCAAGTCGTAGGTCGCCGCGGCGACCGAAAGCGGATCACGCCGCTTTTTTCTTCACCACCGCTTTTTTGCTCGACGTGACACCGGGGAACAGCACGACCCGGGCAGGAGCCTCAGCGGTACCATTCTGACCGAAGGTCGACTCGAACGTCAGTTTCTTATTAGCGATCTCGGTTAACGCGATATCGGCTTCACGGAGCCCCGGAGCACATTCCACGAGGGGACGATGACCGAGCGAAAGCTGTCGCACGCGGCGTGAGACCATGTTCACCAGAATTTGCTGATTAGTGATTACTTCGGAGGCGGCTTGAACGAGTTCGGCTTTCATAATTGATTCTCACTTCTACACAGCATCCACGTCGCACCGACTTTGGCGCGCACCGGAGGCTGACTTTCGTCCTCCGTCCTTCGGGCTTCGAAGACCTCCCACTATCGCCCAGAAAATCAATTCCGCAACACGGCGCGGGTGACGCCGTCGCCTCCTGTCACGCCGTAGCCTCGGCGGAGGCGGCTGCTTCCAACTGATCACCAATCAGCTCAGCGTCTTTTTCAACCGATAAACCTTCGTCACGGGATTTTGTTCCAAGGTTTTGCCGCTTCGCTCTTCGAGCGTTGCACCCCGTAGTAATGCGCGGATGTCTTCGAGGAGCGGCGGTCCATCATAGCTATGCCCAATCCAGTCGGTCTTGGCCGCCGAGGCATCGATCACATCGATCTTCTTTGCCAATCCCTGCTTTCCCAGTTCACCCAGTCGTGGGTCATCGTGCAAAAACTGCGAGAAGCGTAATGCATTGTCGTGGCTCGACGCATAAACGGTCACATGCCCGCACACAGATCGAAGGCGCGCGATGTTTATCCTGAAATATTCCGCATCGACATCCGGCTCGATCAGGATCAATTGCGCAAACTGCGGATGCCCGAGTTTCGGAGTCTTTCCTTTGCTGTCGATCAATTCGATATCGCGCAGCGCAAACGTCAGCACGCGGCAGCCCATGCTATGACCGATCAGCACCACCGGGATCGCCGAGTCGTGCGTGCGCAGAATTTCCACGACCTGGCGCGCGCGATCTTGACTGACGAGCACGGCATCTTCGTCATGTTGATATCCGAAGAGGCTTTCCTTTGAAGGCCAGCTGAAGATCGCAGCCTTGCTCGAGACATCCGGTTGCAAATCGTACGCGTAGAGCGCCGCCCGTTCTGCCGCCGTTTCGAAGGTATTATTGAACCCATGCACGAACACGATCAGCGGTCGGTGGGGATTCGTCGTTTCCGCGGCGGTTAGCACGCGGAATTCATGCTGCCGGTCTCCACTTGGTAGGTCTATCCTCTCGACTTTGATTCCCTTTTGCGTTCCTTCTGAGTGAGGTAAAGGAACGCCCACCTCCGCAGTACCGTAAAAGATCCACTCCTTCTTCGTCCCGGTCTTTGTGAAAGCACGATCCGGCGTGGCGCTCGCATCGTATTCCCGGGTCGTCGCGAAATACACGCTCACTTGGTTGTACCCCGTAACCTTTTTTTGCGAGAGCGAGGAACAACCTGCGAGCAAGAGCAGCCAGACCAACCAAAGAGAAGTCTTCGCGAAGGGGGAGGTAATCATCAGAATGCTAACTCAGTCTCGATTCTGCAGCTTGCCCACCGAATTAGTCAATCCTAACTGCGCTTTCGGTTTCGGTTTTCTTTGC
>QHQV01000242.1 GCA_003219945.1 Verrucomicrobiota bacterium
CGAGACATTGGACACGAATCGCGAGCTAGCGAGAAAATTTGCTGAATTGGAACGGCGCGTCGGCAAACACGATGAAGAAATTGCGGCTATTCTGGAAGCAATTCGGCAGTTGATGGCCCCTCCGGAAAAGCCTCGACGCGAAATAGGATTTCATGTGCGCGAGCGAGCGGGGCGCTACCGGGCGCCAGCACGCGCATGATCGCCTGGACAATTTATCTCACGTTTGCCGGCGCAGTTCTTTTGCTGCTTTTGCCGCGCGGGTGTGCTCGCTGGATCGCGCTGCTGACGACAGTCGCAGGCTTAGCGCTTTGTATCATCGTTTTCGTCGGCACGCCGATTCCGGATTTGGCGCACTTTACAACAATCGTGCGCGTGCCGTGGGTCCCGGCGCTCGGGATGAATTATCACCTCGCGCTCGATGGCGTGAGTCTGACGATGGTTCTTGTCACCGGCATTTCAGCGGTAAGCACGGTGCTGTTTTCATGGGATGTGGAACATCGGCAGAACGAATTTTTTTTCTGGCTTCTGCTGGTGGTGGCCGGGTGTTACGGCGTATTCCTCAGCGCGGATCTTTTTCTGCTGTTCGTATTCTATGAGTTGGTGATCGTGCCGAAATATTTTCTAATCGCGATCTTCGGCTCGACTAACAAGGAATACGGCGCCATGAAGCTCACCTTGTATTCCTTCTTCGGCGGGATGTTCGTGTTCGTTGGAATACTGATCGCTTATGTTAGCGGGGGATCGTTGGACCTGAATCAGCTGTCGCAGTTCGAATTTTCACCGCAGCTGCAATCGTGGGCGTTTCCGGTGTTGTTCCTCGGCTTTGCTGTGCTGGCCGGCATCTGGCCGCTGCACACCTGGGCGCCGACTGGCCATGCCGCTGCCCCGACTGCGGGCTCGATGTTGCTCGCGGGAATCGTGATGAAGCTTGGATCTTACGCCGCGCTGCGCGTCGCGATGAATCTTTTTCCGCAGGGATTTCAGATGTGGAACAAATGGATCGCTGTGCTCGCAGTGATCGGAATCGTGTATGCCGCGGCAGTGGCGCTTCGCCAACGTGATCTGAAATTTGTAATCGGTTATTCGAGCGTGAGCCACATGGGCTTTGTGCTACTCGGTTTTGCTACGGCAAACGCGCTCGGCGTTTCCGGCGCAGTGCTGCAAATGTTTTCGCACGGCGTCATCGCGGCCCTCTTGTTCGCCGTCGCAGGACGCATGATTTACCGGCGCACGCACACACGCGAACTCGATGCGCTTTCTGGAATGAATCTGAGCCACGCAATGCCCTTCGCGGCTTTCACTTTCGTGGTCGCCGCGGCTGCCTCAATGGGCATTCCGGGTTTCAGCGGATTCGCGGCGGAGATCACGATTCTTATTGGCGCATGGAAAACTTACCCGCTTGCCGTTTGGATCGCCGGGGCGGGGATGGTGCTGGTCGCGGCGTTCACATTGCGGGCGTTAACGCAATCCTTCTTCGGTGAAAAACGTGTCCAAGCCGAAGTTACAACGGTTACAAGCTTAAATTGGGAAGAGTTCAACCCGATCACGATCCCGGAGAAAATCGGCGCCGGCATGCTGATGCTCACAACAGTCGCCGTCGGCGTTTATCCGAAACTGATGCTGGACCGCATCATGCCCGCTGTCGAAATGATGAGGTTTTTGAAATGAAACGCCTGCCGCATTTTCAGCGCTTCGACGCTTAACGAATGTCTTATCTGGAGCTTCTCAAACTTGCATCGCCTGAAGCGGTCGTCGTTCTAACCGCTCTGGTTGCGCTTTCGATTGGTTTCCTTGCTAAGCGAGCAACGTCGGCTTGCGCTTTTGTCGCTGGCCTCGGGCTTATAATTGCGATCGGGGCAGTCCTGCTCCTGCCGAGCAACGAGACGCTGTTTGGCGGAATGCTGGTGATCTCGCCGCTCACGTCATTGTTCAAAATCATTTGCCTCGCGCTCGCCTTTTTCACGATCCTGCTGACGCAGGCAGAAAAGGCGCCGCGCCATCCCGGCGAATATCTGGCGCTTGTTCTTCTGGCAACGGTCGGGCTGATGCTGCTGGTTGGAAGTGAAGAACTGCTGATGATTTTCATCGGTCTAGAGTTGCTCGGCCTATCGCTTTACGTCTTGGCCGCATTCGATAAAATCGACGGGCGTTCGGCCGAGGCCGGTCTGAAATATTTTCTGTTCGGCAGCATGTCGAGCGCGTTCACATTGTTCGGAATCAGCCTGGTTTATGGCATGACTGGAGCAACCGGTCTCGCCGCGATTTCAACGAAGTTGGCAACAACGCCAGTTCAGCCGCTGCTTGCGGTTGGAATCGTCATGACGCTCGTCGGCTTCGCATTCAAAATCGCTGCCGCGCCGTTTCACCTGTGGGCGCCTGACGCGTATCAAGGCGCGCCTGTTCCGAGTGCGGCGTTTATTGCTTCGGGTTCGAAGGTTGCATCGTTTCTTGTGCTGGGAAAAATTGTGCTCATAGGTTTTGCGCCGGTGCATGGCAGCGCTGGATGGCACGCGATGGTGGCCGGTTGGTCGCCTGTGCTTGCGGCACTTGCAGCGTTGTCAATTGTAATTGGGAACCTCGTGGCGCTTGCACAATCCAACGTACGCAGGCTGCTTGCCTACTCAGCGGTCGCACACGCGGGATACACATTGAT
The DNA here is from genome assembly GCA_003219945.1 of Verrucomicrobiota bacterium. Taxonomy (GTDB): domain Bacteria; phylum Verrucomicrobiota; class Verrucomicrobiia; order Chthoniobacterales; family UBA10450; genus Udaeobacter. Next base: position 2,654 of record QHQV01000242.1, read on the forward strand.
TGGATTCGTCGCCGGCGACCGCGAAGGCTTTTCCGCGGCCCTGTTCTACACGACCGTTTATGCGATTACGCTCGTCGGCGCGTTTGGCGTTGTCGGCGTTGTGCGGCGCGAAACCGGCGGCGACGATTTCTCGAACTTTTCCGGCCTCGTTTCCCGTTCTCCGTTGCTCGCCGGATGCATGGCAATTTTTATGTTGTCGCTCGCAGGCATCCCGCCGCTTGCTGGATTTTTCGGAAAATTCTATTTGTTCAGCGCCGCGCTACATGCTGGCGCAAATCACGCGCTTCTTTGGCTCGTAGCGCTCGGCCTCATTGGCAGTTTCGTTTCGCTGTATTATTACCTTCTCGTGTTGAAAGCGATTTTTGTGGATGCATCCTCGGTTGCGGTGGCGGAACCGATGAAGCGCATGCGATACGATTCTTTGCAGGGAGCTACGGTCACTCTGCTTGCCGCAGCAGTTGTTTTGCTCGGGGTCATGCCAAACGTTTTGGCATCGCGTATTCTGGCCGCGATTCCGTAAGGAATGTTCAAGAAAATGCAATTAACGCTTGACCCCGACCCAGTAAGTTTTGCATTAAAAGCAATAGTCTCCGTTGCGAAGTTAGTGATGTGAAGATGGGCAGCATCAGCGAGTTCATAGAGCGGAATTTCCGGCATTTCAACGCGGCGATGCTGAAAGACGCAGCCGACGGCTACATTGCGCATCTCGATCGTGGCGGAAAGATGATGATCACGCTGGCGGGCGCGATGAGCACCGCCGAACTGGGCGTGTCGCTCGCGGAGATGATCCGCCGTGACAAAGTCCACGCCATCACCTGCACGGGTGCGAACATGGAGGAAGACCTGTTCAATCTCGTCGCGCGCAGCAAATACGAACGAATTCCCAATTATCGGGAGCTAAATGCGCAACAAGAGCAGGATCTGCTCCGCCGGCACCTGAATCGTGTTACCGACACTTGTATCCCGGAAGAGGAAGCGATACGACGCATCGAGGGGGTCGTACTCGATCACTGGGCGTCCGCTGCGCAAAACAATCAGAGGAAGTTTCCCCACGAGTTCCTTTACAAAATTTTGCGCGAGTGCCATCTCAAACAATTTTACCAGATCGATCCTGCCGATAGTTGGATGGTCGCGGCTGCGCACAAGGAGTTGCCGTTATTTGTGCCAGGTTGGGAAGATTCGACGTTGGGAAATATCTACGCCGCCCACTGCATCACCGGGGTGGTCAGCAATGTGCAGGCGATCCGCTCGGGAATTGAATACATGATCGAGCTTGCGGATTGGTATCGTCGGGTGTCAAAGGATTCATCCATTGGGTTTTTCCAAATTGGCGGAGGCATCGCCGGCGATTTTCCCATTTGCGTTGTGCCCATGTTGAATCAGGACGTTGTCAGCATGCCCGTGCCCGAGTGGGGGTATTTTTGCCAAATCAGCGATTCCACCACCAGTTTCGGCTCATACTCGGGCGCGGTACCGAATGAGAAAATTACATGGGGAAAACTGAACCTCGACACTCCGCGATTCGTCATCGAATCTGACGCGACAATCGTTGTGCCATTGGTTTTCGCGAAGGTTTTAGGCTGGTGACCCAGCTCACGTACAATTGCGCCCGGTGCGCCTATTGCCAGTGGCCTGGGACCCACACCCAGCCGTTGTAACGAGGCACCCAGTGGCCTGCGACCCAAACTGCGGCGGGCCGCGGGCGGACTACCCACGTGCCCGGCACCCACGCGTAGGTCGTGCCGGTCCATCGCCAGTAGCCGGTTGTCCAAACGTAGCCCGGTCCGGGTGTCACCGTCTGAGTTTCCACGCGAAGCGGCGGCGGCGGACGGGTGACTACCACTTCTCGTGCCGGGCCTGTCGTGGTCACCTCCTGCGTGGTAGTTGTCGTCGTGACCGTGGTTGGTTCTGCCGCGCAACCGACTAAAACGACAAGCGTGAGCATAGATAAGTAGGATCTCGCTCTCATGTTTTCCTCCGTTTAGGGATTCGTTTTGCAACAGCCCTTCGGCTTTGTAAGCGGTTGAATCGTTTCGTGGGTTAGCGTGACACCGAATTTGATTCGATGATACGTGCATGCTTTACGTGGTGGCGACGCCGATTGGCAATCTGGGCGACATCACCTTGCGTGCTCTTGAGGTCCTGAAGGGCATTGACGTTGTGGCCGCGGAAGACACGCGGCATTCCGGTTTGTTGCTAAAACATTTCGGAATCAAAAAGCCTTTTGTCAGCTATCACGAGCATAATGAAGCGGCGCGCACGGCTGAGTTGGTCGAGCGCCTTGCCCGAGGCGAAAACGTTGCGTTGATCACAGACGCCGGGACACCCGGACTTTCTGATCCAGGGATGCGCCTGATTCGCGAATGCATCAGTCGCAAACTGCCGTTTACGATTCTCCCCGGAACATCGTCCATCCTCACGGCTCTGCTCGGCTCCGGATTTGCCACCGACAGATTCTCCTTCCGTGGATTTCTTCCGGTGAAAAGCGGCCAACGCGAGCGCGAATTGCAGATAGCTGCTCGAAGCAAGGAGACGACGCTTTTTTTTGAATCTCCTTACCGGCTTCTTAGAACACTTCAAACTTGCAGTAGCATAATGCCGGACCGGCACCTGTGCATTGCACGTGAGCTGACAAAAAAATTTGAGGAATTCCGTCGCGGCACTGCTGCCGAACTGCTTGCACACTATGAGACACATCCGGCGAAAGGCGAAATCGTGCTCGTCGTTTCGGGCGCATAGTTGGATTGCCGGCGTATTCAACGAGCCATCAAAATTGCCGGTCAATGGCGCGGACAAGGTGCAGAGAACGGCTTTGCGAATAAACGAATCGCGATCGTCGTCCAATCCAGCCACTAAATCAGCTGGAAATCGTGCGACCCGACATTGCCTTTTTGGAAAACTTCGCAAGTGCTTCGTGTCCTGCCGGCTTTCTCACTGTTGATTTGCCGAACCGGGTAGCTGAACAGGCTCGGAAACGTTGGCGTGGCGACGAGACTTTCGCGAGCAGATTTAGGCGCTTCTGCGATTATGAATTGATGATCCGCCTGCCACGGTTTCTCATGCCACTGGTCGCAGGATGCGTCATCACGATTTTACAGGTTCTAATGGCGGTGGCTCTGCTTGCTCCAGAAGAGCCGATCAACGAGCGCTACTCCGCGCTGGTTCAACACGACAGTTATTGGTTCATGAACATTATTGATCGCGGATACCAGACCATTATTCCGCCGATCGATCACAAGGTGATGGAAGTCTCGAATGTCGCATTTTTCCCCGCATACCCGGCGTTCGCCGTGTTGCTCCGAAATGTGTTCAACGTCAGCACCGGCACGGCGCTTTTGATCACCGCTCAGCTCGCTGCCTGGGGTTTTTGGACCTATTTCTTCCTGTTCTGCAGACGCTGGAAAGTTGCGCCTTCGCTTCAGATTTGCGGGACACTCCTCATCCTCGCGAACCCGGCAGCATTCTTCCTCGTGGCCGCTTACTCGGAATCGCTCTTTCTCATGGCGTTGCTCGGATTCATCTATTGGAGCACCACAGAGGGTCGTACGGCGAAAGCCTTGGCGGCTACGCACGGGCTGGTTATGTCCGCGACGCGAATTGTCGGAATTGTGTGCGCTGCCTTTCCTCTGGTGCGCTCGGCTTTTCAAACCGGATGGCGCGGGTTGCTCAAGCCACGCAAATGGTTCCGAGAGAACGAGGCAGCTGTCGGTTTAACGTTTGTGGCGGCCTGCGGCGGAATCGTTTTTTTCGTTTTGTGCCAACTGCGCTGGGGTCATTGGGACCTGTACATGCGTACGCAGGCGGCTGGTTGGGGCATTGTGCCCGATTACCTTGCAGTGTTTAGACCCGAAACTTATCGCTGGCTTGTTCCGGCACTTAATAATCCCACTGAAGCGAGCCAGTTGTCGATGACGCTGGGTGCCTTGCTTCTCGTTGCCATCGCAGTTTGCGAATTGGTTCCAGCGATTCGGCGCTGCGCCGGCCTGCCGCTACGCGCAGGGATCTATTTCTGCGCCGCCACGATTTATTACCTCTCGGTGAGCGGCGTCGCCTGTGTCGACATGGAAAGCATGCTGCGTTACGAGTTCAGCGCGTACGTCTTGATCGTGCTGGCGCTTTTGAATTTTCTGCGTCAATTTCGCACGCCGCCAGTGTGGCTGCGGGCTTTTGGGGCGGCGGCAGTAGCGTTCGTCAGCGCTGCCGGGCTGTGCCTACAGGGCTGGTACGTCTGGAATTTCACTCGAGGCCACTGGGTCGCGTAGCAGAACATGAAGCCAAAGGTTGTCATTATCGGTGCAGGTCCGGCAGGTCTAACGGCTGGCTATTTGCTTTCCAAAAACGACGTAGACGTCGTGATTCTGGAAGCTGATCCCGTTTACGTGGGAGGCATTTCACGCACTGCGACTTACAAGGGCTTTCATTTCGATATTGGCGGTCACCGTTTTTTCTCAAAATCCAAACCAGTCGAAGACTTGTGGACCGAGATTTTGCCGAACGACATGCTCACGCGCCCGCGCTCATCGCGCATTTTTTATGGCGGCAAATTTTTTTCCTATCCCTTGAAGCCGATCGAAGCATTGCTCAAGTTGGGCGTCTTCAAATCGATCCTGTGCGTTCTTTCCTGGCTAAAGGCGCGTCTGTTTCCAGTACGGAACCCGCGGAATTTCGAAGAATGGGTGAGCAATCAATTCGGAAAACGGCTGTTTAACACCTTCTTCAAGAGCTACACCGAAAAGGTCTGGGGGATGAGCTGCAAGGAGATTTCCGCCGACTGGGCAGCGCAACGGATCAAAGGCCTTTCGTTAGGCAGTGCAATCAAAAACGCGCTTATTCCTCAGCGTTACAATGGCGACCGGAGCAAAGTCATTAAAACGCTGATCAATTCTTTTCGTTATCCGCGACGAGGTCCGGGAATGATGTGGGAGGCATGTGCCGAAAAGATGACGGCACTGGGCGGCAAATTGGAGATGGGCTGCAGAGTGACGCGCTGCTGCTACGACGGTTTGTCCGGCCAATGGAATGTCGAATACAAAAACGGCGACGGAGATCTGCAAATAACCGAAGCCGAACATGTCATTTCGTCGGCGCCGATGCGGGAGCTGGTCCGCGGTTTGTCACCGGCCGTGAGTGAACGAACGAAGCGCGCGGCTGAGAGCCTCAAGTATCGCGATTTTCTCACAGTGATGCTGATCTTGAAAGATCGACAGATGTTCGATGACAACTGGATCTACATTCACGACCCGAGCGTCAAAGTCGGCCGTGTTCAGAATTTCCGTTCATGGTCGCCCGAAATGGTGCCTGAGGCGGACAAGGTTTGCTACGGTCTAGAGTATTTCTGTTTCGAACACGATGGGCTGTGGGATTCGGGCGATAATGATTTGATTGAGCTTGCAAAGCTTGAGCTGATTCAGATCGGGTTGGCGAAGGAAGGCGATTTCGTCGATGGCTGCGTCGTTCGTCAGAAGAAGGCCTATCCGGTTTACGATGACGACTACGCGCGACACGTCGCTACGATTCGCCAGGAACTGGACACGCGTTACCCGAACCTGCACCTGGTCGGCCGTAACGGCATGCATAAATACAACAACCAGGACCACGCCATGATGACAGCAATGTTGTGCGTGGAAAATATTCTTGCCGACGCAAAGCTTTACGATCTGTGGCAGGTGAACAGCGATGGCGAATATCACGAAGCCGGACCCGCTACAGTCGAGGAAACGAACGGCAGCGCACTTCGCCTCGTTCCCACCCGCGTCGGCACTCCCGAGCTGGCGCCGGAAGCATAGCGCACGCGCGCTACGCGTTTTCGAACTCTTCCACTGGCGGGCAAGAGCAGAACAAGTTCCTGTCGCCATAGACGTTGTCGATGCGGCTAACTGCGGGCCAGAATTTGTGGTCGCGCGTCCATGGCGCGGGGAAAGCTGCCTGTTCGCGTGAGTAGGGGCGGTCCCATTTGTCGGACGCGATTTGTCGCGCGGTGTGCGGCGCGTTCTTGAGCAAATTGCTTTGCCGATCCTGTTTTCCGTCGGCGATTGCTTGCATCTCCGCGTGAATGGAGATCATCGCATCGCAAAAACGATCAAGCTCGTGTTTCGGTTCGCTCTCGGTCGGCTCGATCATCATCGTCCCGCCAACCGGCCAGGAAACGGTTGGCGCGTGAAAGCCGTAATCCATCAAACGCTTTGCCACATCTTCGACTTCAATGCCTGCGTTTCTCCACTGGCGCAGGTCGACAATGCATTCGTGCGCGACGAGACCATGTTTGCCCTTGAAAAGAACGGGAAAGTACGGATCGAGTCGTCTGGCAATGTAATTCGCGTTTAGAATTGCCATCTCGGTCGCGCGTTTCAATCCGGCGGGGCCCATCATGCGAATGTACATCCACGTGATCGTCAGAATGCTGGCGCTGCCCCAGGGCGCTCCCGCGACCGGACCGACACCATTGTCGATTGCCGATTGCGGATTGCCGATTGAAAAACGTGCCGGCAGAAATTTAACGAGATGTTTCGCCACACCGATCGGCCCCACACCCGGGCCGCCGCCGCCGTGCGGGATGCAAAAGGTCTTGTGCAAATTCAGATGACAAACGTCGGCGCCGTAATCGCCAGGACGACAAAGACCGACCTGCGCATTCATGTTTGCCCCGTCCATGTAAACCTGGCCGCCATGCGCATGAACGATCTCGCAAATTTCGCGAATCGTCGGTTCAAACACGCCGTGCGTTGATGGATAGGTCACCATCAGCGCGGCAAGTTCACGCGCGTGTTCGTCTGCTTTCGCGCGAAGGTCTGCAAGATCAATGTCTCCATCTTTCAAGCAGGCGACCGACACAACCTTGCATCCTGCCATTATTGCGCTGGCCGGATTCGTTCCATGCGCCGATGTCGGAATGAGACAAATGTCGCGATGCGCTTCGCCGCGCGACGAATGATATTCACGAATGGCCACCAGACCTGCGAATTCGCCTTGCGATCCGGCATTCGGTTGCAATGAAACAGCTGCGAACCCGGTGATTTCCGCGAGCCAGCCTTCCAGTTGTTGGAAAATTTCCATGTAGCCTGCCGCCTGTTCCGTGGGAGCGAACGGATGCAATTTGGAAATCGCCGGCCATGAGATTGGGAACATTTCCGCGGTGGCGTTGAGCTTCATCGTGCATGAGCCGAGCGGAATCATTGACGTTGTCAGTGATAGATCACGCGATTCCAGCTTCTTCAGATAGCGCAGCATCTCGGTTTCAGTGTCATGCGTGTTAAAGATCGGATGCGTGAGGTACTCGGAGGTGCGGATTGCGGATTGCGGAATCCGGAATGGCGGGTTGCCAATGTTGTCATCATCAAAATCGCGGACGTTCGTGCCGCGGAAGATAGACATCAGCAGTTCAATGTCCCGTGGCGTTGTCGTTTCATCGAAAGAAATGCCAACCGCGCGTGGACTGAGCGCGCGGAGATTGCAACCCGCTTTTGCCGCATGCTCCAAAGTAACTTCGCTGGATTCCACTTCGACCCGAACAGTGTCGAAGAAATTCTCGTGCGTAATTGTGCAGCCGAGGGAGCGCAGGCCATCCGCAAGTCGGCTGGTTAGCCGGTGAACACGTTCGGCGATCGCGCGCAATCCTTTGGGGCCGTGATAAACGGCATACATCGATGCAATGACGGCCAGGAGAACCTCTGCCGTACAAATGTTGCTGGTCGCTTTGTCGCGGCGGATGTGTTGCTCGCGCGTTTGCAAGGCGAGGCGATAGGCGGGTCGACCTTCAGCATCGCGTGAAACGCCCACTAGTCGACCGGGCATGTGACGTTTGAATTCGTCGCGCGTTGCGAAGTACGCCGCGTGCGGCCCGCCGAATCCCAGCGGCACGCCAAAACGCTGCGTGTTACCAACGGCAACATCGGCGCTGAATTCGCCCGGCGGTTTGTGTAATGTCAGCGCAAGAATGTCTGCCGCGACCACCACAAGCGCACCGGCATCGTGAGCCTTCCGAACGAACTCGGCGTAATCGTAGGTCGCGCCGTCGGTGGCCGGATATTGAACAAGCGCGCCGAAAACTGTGCTGTCGAATTTGAACCGCGAGTAATCGCCGATCTTGATCTCGATCCCGAGCGGCTTCGCGCGGGTTTGAACGACGGCAATCGTTTGGGGATGACAATTATCGGCAACAAAGAACGTCTTGCGATTAGGAACAACTGCGTGACAAAGCGCCATCGCCTCCGCACCAGCGGTCGCTTCGTCCAGCATAGAAGCGTTTGCGATGTCGAGGGCAGTCAAATCTGTGATCATCTGCTGGAAGTTCAGCAGCGCTTCGAGGCGACCTTGTGCGATTTCCGCCTGGTAAGGCGTATAAGCGGTGTACCAGCCAGGATTTTCAAGAATGTTTCGCTGAATGACGGGCGGCGTGATGCAGTCGTAGTAGCCAGCCCCGATGAACGAGCGCGCGATTTTGTTCTTCTGTGCAATCGCCCGTAGCTCACCCAGTGCTTCGCCTTCCGATTTCGCTTCCAGCAAATTCAGTTCCCGTCCGAGGCGAATATCGCTCGGAACCGTGGCGTCGATGAGCGCACCGACGCTATCGAAACCCACGTCGCGCAACATCGCCCGAACTTCCTCCTCGTTTGGCCCGATGTGTCTACGCGCGAACGAATCAACGTCGAAAATTGGTTCGCGCATTTGCATCGGAAGAGACTACGGAGCGCGAGACGCGCTTCAACTCTCGAGCGCTGCTTGCGCTGCGGCTAATCGTGCGATCGGAATTCGGAACGGACTGCAACTAACGTACATGAGACCGAGCCGGTGGCAGAATTTTACGCTGTTTGGTTCACCGCCGTGCTCGCCGCAAATTCCCAATTTGATGTCCGGTCGCGTTTTGCGGCCGAGGTCGCGAGTAATTTCCATCAAACGTCCAACACCTTTCTGATCGATTGTTGCGAATGGATTTGAACCGACGATGTCGAGTTCCGCGTACGCGGGTAGGAAACTGCCCGAGTCGTCGCGGCTCATTCCTAGTGTGGTCTGTGTCAGATCGTTCGTGCCGAAGCTGAAGAACTCAGCGTCGCGCGCGATCTGGTCGGCCAGCAGCGCGGCGCGCGGGATCTCGATCATCGTTCCCACAAGATATTTGAATTTTCTTCCCCGTTCTTTGGCCACTTCGCCAGCCACGCGCCGCACAATGTCGATTTGCAGCTTTAGTTCGCGCGGGAATCCCACCAGCGGAATCATGATTTCGGGGTGGACCTTGATACCTTTGGCTTGTACCTCCGCAGCAGCTTCAAAAATTGCGCGGGCCTGCATTTCAGAAATCTCGGGAAACGTGATCCCAAGACGGCAACCGCGATGGCCGAGCATCGGATTGAATTCGTGCAACTCATGCACGCGGCGCGAAATTTGTTCGACGGGAACTCCAAGCTTATTCGCGAGTTCGTTTTGTTGCGCGTGATCGGCGGGCAGAAACTCGTGTAGCGGTGGATCCAAAAAACGAATCGTGGCGGGCAAACCTTTCAGCGCTGTGAAGATGCCAACGAAATCGCCGCGCTGGTACGGGAGCAGTTTTGCCAGGGCGCGTGCCCGTTCGTCTTTTGTGCCGGCGAGAATCATCTCGCGCATCGCGTCAATTCGGTTACCCTCGAAAAACATGTGCTCTGTTCGGCATAGCCCAATGCCCTCGGCTCCGAACGCGACTGCGTTTGCCACTTGTTCGGGCGTGTCCGCGTTCGTGCGGACGCCGAGGGTGCGAAATTCGTCGGTCCACTTCATCAGTTTTGCGTACTCCTGGTAGGTCACGCTTTTTTTCGGATCGAGCGAACGATCAACCAGCACTTGAACGATTTCGGATGGCGCAGTCGCGACTTCCCCAGCGAACACTTCACCCGCGGTCCCATCGATGGAGATGTAATCGCCGCGGTTTAAGGTTGTGCCGTTTGCGCTGAGCGTGCGTCTTTGGTAGTCGATTTGAATTCCGGTCGCGCCGCACACGCACACTTTTCCCATTTGCCGCGCAACCAACGCTGCATGCGACGAAACGCCGCCGCGCGACGTCAGAATCCCTTCCGCGGCAATCATACCGCGCAAGTCTTCCGGCGAGGTCTCAATTCGCGCGAGCACCACTTTTTCTCCTTTTTCCGCCCGCATCACCGCTTCCTCAGCACTGAATACGACGCGACCGCATGCTGCGCCTGGGCCGGCGGCCAAACCGCTGCCGATTTTTTTCGCCGCTTTAGCTGATTCGCGATCGAAGATCGGTGCTAAAAGATGAGCCAGCGAATCGGCTGGGATGCGCCGCACCGCGTCCATTTTTGTGATTAACTTCTCGTCGACCATATCCACCGCAATTCGCACAGCGGCGTGGCCGGTGCGCTTCCCGTTGCGAGTCTGCAGAATGTACAGCCTGTTTTCCTCCACAGTGAACTCGAGGTCCTGCATGTCCTTGAAGTGCCGTTCAAGCATGCTGCGCACTTTCATCAATTCGCTGTGCGCGGCGGGCATTTCTTTCGCCAGATCGGCGATCGGATGCGGGGTCCGCACGCCAGCGACCACGTCTTCGCCCTGAGCGTTGATGAGGTATTCGCCGTAAAAAACCTTTTCGCCGGTGGCCGGATCGCGCGTGAATGCGACTCCCGTTGCGCTGGTGTCGCCCATATTTCCAAACACCATCGTCTGGACGTTCACCGCCGTTCCCCACTCGTGCGGGATGCCGTACTTGCGGCGATAAACGATGGCACGGTCGTTCATCCATGAGCCGAATACAGCGCCGATCGCGCCCCAGAGCTGTTCGTTCGGATCTTGCGGAAAAGATTTTCTGGTGCGCTCGTTAATCAAAGCCTTGAACCGCTGCACGAGCTCTTTGAAATCAGCGACGGTCAATCGCACATCGAGAAAGTCGTGCTTGCCATAGCGCTCGTCTTTCAAACGTTCAATTACTGCTTCGAACGGCTCGTGGTCTTCGCCCGGCCGTTTTTGCACACCCATCACCACGTCACCGTACATCTGCAAGAAACGCCGATACGAATCCCAGGCGAAACGTGCGTTGTTCGTTTTCTTTGCGATGATCTCAACGACTTCATCGTTCATGCCGAGATTGAGAATCGTATCCATCATTCCCGGCATGGAATCGCGAGCGCCGGAACGCACGGACACCAGTAGAGGTCGTTCCTGGTCGCCGAACCTTTTGCCGGTGGATTTTTCGACTTTGGCCATCGCGGCTGCGACTTGCGCCTGTAGCTGCGGCGGATATGCGCGATTATGATCGTAAAAATAACTGCAAACCTCCGTGTCAATGGTAAACCCCGGCGGCACAGGCAGACCGATCCTCGTCATCTCGTGGAGGTTTGCGCCTTTACCGCCCAGTAACGCTTTCATCGTACCTCTGCCATCAGCGTGGCCGTCGCCGAAGTAGTAAACGTAACGTGACGCGCGCGTTCTCTTCCCAGCAGCGGCTTTCCGCGGTCGGAATCGTATCGGTTTTCTCGCGCGTTGCAGTCGTTTGCGACGATCAGATTTTCGTTTTTTGGCCATAATCTGCGGCGACAGCGACCGCTGGAAATGACGAAGCGCCAAACTAAATTCAGGCGTCCCGATGTCAACGATGCGCAGCGAAACCGAGCTGTTTCTTGACTCTAATCAGCAGCTGCGCGGGTGGCGAGCTTGCAAGCCCACTTGCCACTACACCGAAAATAATCGGTTAACGGTTAAGCTGGCGCGGTTTCGCCGTTCGTAAGAACTGCAGCAATCGTCGCCGTAAACTCGTCAACGCCTGTACTTGGCACAATGATGCTGTTGCGGCGGCCGTGAGCTTCCTCAGTGATACGCAAGAATCTACCGCGCTCATTTTCCCGGAGCTCGACATAGAAATGCTTGCGCTCAATCTGCAGTTCTTTCGCCTCGATGATGTTGTCCATTTTGCCTTAAGGGCGCCGAGTTTAGGCTGTGGAACTCTGAAATGGAAGAAAAATCCGCAGGCTTTTAAGGGAATTTCTTACCCCCCGGCCGACGCTGGGTAGAAGGCGGTGATTGATGGCTTCTGACCGGTGCTGGGGCATGCGCGGAGGGTTGCCGTGCTGCCCGCTCAACCTAGACTCTGGTGCGCGTTTGATCCTGCACCGTCGAGCATGCCCCATTCCACCGATCCCGGTACTTATCAATCACCCGACCCGCAACGGCCGGCCGTCCCGCTGCCGATCGAAGCCCAGCCGCGAAGCCACGATCCATATGCCGCCTTTCGGTTCAGAGAATTCGCGCTCTTTACAGCGGGCAATTTGCTGTCGATTACCGGCCGGCTGATGCTCGCGGTGGCGGTGGAATGGGAGATTTATGCCCGGACGCAATCAGCGACCGCACTTGGGCTTGTTGGCTTAGCGATTGCCGTCCCGGTAGTTACGCTTTCGCTGCCAGCCGGCCATTTGGCGGATCGGTTCAGCCGCAAGCGTATCATCCTTGTGAGCCAGATATTTAGCGCAGTTACGTCATTGGCGCTCGCTCTGGTTTCCTGGCAACACCTTTCCATTCCCCAAATGACGCCGTTGCGGGAAGGCAATCACGCGCTGGCGGCAATTGCCGGCGTATTTGAGCGGCATCACCCGATGTTTCATTTCGATGACGCGTCAGTCCCCCTGATCTACCTGCTTCTTTTCATCGGAGCATCGGCGCGCACGTTCAGTTGGGCTGCGCGCAGTTCGTTTTTTCCAACCCTGGTCCCACGTGACACATTCGCGAACGCAGTCACCTGGAATAATAGCGTTTTTCAAATCGGATCTGTTGTCGGGCCGGCTCTGAGCGGGTTCTTAGTCGCGTACGTCGGGTTTCCGTTTGTATATCTGCTGGACGCGGTTTGCGCGTTTTCATTCTTCCTGCTGGTCCTGCTCATCCGCCGCAGCACACAAAAAAGAGAGCAGAGCAATGCGAGCACCTGGAAAAGTCTCATGGCCGGCCTGCGATTTGTGTTTGGAAGACAGGTAATCCTCGCCACGATTACGCTGGATTTGTTTGCCGTTTTGCTTGGCGGCGCGACGGCATTGATGCCGATTTTTGCGGATCAAATTCTTCACTGCGGCCCAGTGGGTCTCGGCTGGATGCGGGCGATGCCGGCAGTCGGAGCTTTTGTGATGGCGCTGGCCATTGCGCATCTGCCCCCGATGCAACAAGCCGGGAAAGCGTTGCTCTGGTGTGTGACAGGATTTGGTCTGGCAACGATCCTGTTCGGCTTGTCGAAAGTGTTCTGGCTATCGCTCAGCGTACTTTTTCTCCTTGGAGCGTTCGACAGCGTGAGCGTGATCATCCGCGGATCGATCGTGCAACTGGTTACGCCGGATGAAATGCGCGGGCGCGTGTCATCCGTGAACAACATTTTTATTGGTACCTCGAACGAATTCGGTGCGCTGGAATCGGGATTGACCGCTGCCCTTTTTGGCCCGGTCATTTCGGTCGTTGCAGGAGGGATCGGAACAATTCTTGTCGTGCTTGGGGTTGCATGGCGTTGGCCGGAGACGCGAAAGATCGGCGCGCTGGATCGGAATTTGCGCTGAACGGTAGGGAGGGCTCGCTGCGCCGTTCGACATCGCAACGCGATGTCCGAACTTAAAATGCCCCGTGCAATGAAATCGTTCCGTACGGAGCGCCGCCGTCCTGATGGTAGCGTACGTCAGCGCGATAAAAATCAAACTGACGGTAGGGTTGATAGCCGACTTCACCGGTAAACGTGACGATCGGCGAAATCTTCCAGTCGAAACCGGCGCCGGTTCGAATTTCGCTGTAGGTGATAACTGCGTGATTAAGGCGCGGGATGCCGTGAGAATCTCCAAACTCATCGTCCACCCGGAAGGTTGCGTCCCTCACAGTTGCTCCTGCATAAAGCGATATATTACGGGTCATCTCGTATTGCAGACGCGGCGTAGGCAGGACAGCATCAAGCAACCATTGTGGCCCTATTTTCCAGCGAACACCTGCGGCAGGAATCACAGGGTACTTCCGCTCCACATCGACGCTCACGCCAAGGATAAGCTGTAGGTTAGGACTGTAAATGTACGTGCCGCCGATGACAAAAGGCATGTTGAAATCATCCCAAAATAAATGCCCCAGACCTGAGTTGTATAAGCCGGGCTGAATCTCGGCTCTGACGAGAATGGAATCAGACCACTGCGTATCGAGTCCGATAATCGTGCTGAAAGACTGCAATGTATTGGGGAGGGGGGCGCCGTCTGAAAAACCAAATGAGAACCGCTCCCATTCTGCGCCTAATCGCAACACGCCAAGTTTAAACCGGGGCGTTAATACGACGCGGATATCCGAATCGATCTCATCAAAGTCGTTGACGTGTTTTCCCCCGCGTTCGACGTCACCTTCGCCAACATATGTGCCCTCGGCAGAAAACTCGCCCGTGAGTGGCCAAAAACCGTTGCTTTCCTGGGAAAGTCCTGTCCCGACAAAGAAAATCAGGGCCGCTAAGATCAAAACAATCAACCGGAGGACGGACATCTTCACTCCTTCACCGGCCCCCGGACTGTCGGCGAAACGCCGTAACAGCTTTGGTGATATTTTTCATCATCACTGATTCCGAGCCCAGCCGTTCGACGCCATGTAGCGATCCCAGCTCGGCCGACGAAATCATGTCGCCGCGCCAAACGAGCGTAGAAGGTTTTCCTTCGACCGTGACCGGCCACAGCTGATGAAGCGTGAGAGCGACATAGTAACCGCCGCTCGCATAGTAAAGGACGTCGGCGGATTGATAAGTGCCGCCCGCTCCGCCGCGGTTGTAAGACGCTCCCAGCGTCACAACGCCCTGATCATTCGCGTCTAGAAGTTCCCAGTAAAGTTCGGCTGGCAGGGAACCGGCGCCGCGTCCAATGCCCGTCGCTCCAAGAAGTCCAGAGAACTGCTGGCGAATCTTTCCTTGATCGCGCAATAAACCATTCACTTCATCGCTCGCACGAACAGACGGACCGGCATGATCGTAGGGCGGTTGTGCCGTCATTCCGCCGGACACAAAAGTTTTCGTTCGCCCGGTCAGCACCTCTGTCCAGAACGCTACCACTCCCGGTGGCATAACGCCTCCGCCTCCTCCAGCCGCGACAGAAAACCGCTTTGCCTCATCTTTGCTAATCTGGAGATCGGGACCGAGTTTCTGAGTCGCGGCCACGAACGAACGCACAGAGGCGTTCCCCGGCGCGTCCTTCAGTCTCTCAAAATTAGCTGGCCCCGGATTTGAGGGCAGATCGGAATGCAGAAATACCTTCAATTCCCGATGTTGTGCCGGGTTCCATCGACGTAATGCCTCCATTTGCTGCGCCGGCGAGCCCGGCACGACATAGCAGCTCTGGACGGCGAGGAAACGCGAATTCTTCATCGGCGGACCGTGCGCCGTTTTCACGTCGCTCTTTGCCAGTTGCGTCAGATCGACTTTGTCGAAGATTGAGAATGAAGCGAGTTCCGATACAGGATCCGCGCACGCGCTTTTTGGGCCGGCAATCAACATCAACGACAGAACGCCGGCAAGGGCAACCAGGCCCGGCGGCAGGCAGCGAATTGGTGAAATGGTTTCAACGTTCATAGCAGATAACTTGTTAGCCAATCGGCTATGGTTGCAAATCTAGATCATCACGGCAATAAAGATTGAAATGAATGAGTCGGTCATCGCGCTTCGTCATTTGAGCAAAAGCTACGGAAACGTCCATGCCGTGCAGAACCTCTCTCTGACAATCGAGGCAGGCACGATCTTTGGTTTTCTCGGGCCCAATGGAGCCGGTAAAACGACCACCATGCGAATGTTGTGCGGCCTCACGCATCCAACCAGCGGGCGAGCCACCATCGAAGAAGTGGACACATGGAAAGAGCGGCAAAAGGTGCGCACCAAGTTCGGCTACGTCCCTCAAAGCTTTAGCCTGTATCGCGATCTCACGGTCCTGGAAAATTTTCGCTTTTTCGCCGGCGCTTATAACGTGCCGGGCGCTCTCCTCGAAGAGCGAATCGACCGCTTGCTTCACGGAATTGATCTGGAAGAAAAGAGGGGCACCACTGCTGACAATTTGTCTGGCGGAATGCGCCAGTTATTGGCGATCGGTTGCGCCCTCGTGCACAATCCTTCGGTGCTGTTTTTGGATGAGCCCACGCGCGGGCTCGACCCGGTGCATCGGCAGCAAATCTGGAATCTGCTTTACGACCTGAGCAACGAGGGAAAAACGATTTTCGTTACAACGCACTATATGGACGAGGCTGAGCGGTGTACTGAGGTGGGTTTCATCGAGAATGGCCGACTGCTGGCAAAAGCTTCGCCCCGCGCATTGAAGGCGAGTTTTCGCGCTCACCTGCTTGAGATCGATGTCGAACCTCTTATGCCAGCGCTGGTGCGATTGCGCGACATGCCTGAGGTGCTTGGCGTCTCGTTGCGCAGCGGAAGCCTCCGCCTCTACGCGCCGGAAGCCGAGCAATTGATCGCCAGGTGGCGCGAAAACTGGCCGTTTCCCGATATTCGATTGTTAGGCGAGAGGTGGATAGAACCCGACATGGAAGATGTTTTCACCGCCTATTCACAAGGATACGACGGCGTTCTGAAGCGATCCGATTCATGAGATGGCTGTCATTCGAAGCGACCGCGAGTGTCGCTTACAAGGAGTTCCTGCACATTTATCGGGACCGACGCGTGCTGCTTCTTGTTCTGCTGCTTCCACCGCTGTTCACGCTGCTGTTCGGTCACGCCTTTGAAACGAGCGAGTTGACCGACGTGCCGTGCATGTTGATCAATCGGGACAACACACCACGCTCGCAGGAGTTTACCGACATCATCTCTAAGAACAAGACGTTCCGATGGCGTTATGGTTCGCCGGAGATACGAAACGAATCGGATCTGATTGGCTACCACGTGCGCGCCACGCTCGTAGTTCCTCAGGGTTGGAACGAGAGCCTGGAAAACGGCGACCCGAAGCCGTTGCTGCTTTATCTGGATAACGGTGACATCAACACAGCAGATGCTGTAGAAGGCAGTGTTCGCCAGAGCCTGGGCGATTTTCAGTTGAAACAGCGCGATCGCATGATTGAGAACTTGCCCGAGGAAGTTTTCGAACTGGGCAAGCAACTTCAGGTACAAGTCCGCAAGCGATTTGTTTCCATGATGGAGATGTGGTCGGTCGATGGCAAACTGCTCTACAATCCGAAATCGCGCGTCATCGATTACGTTGTCCCCGGGATTATCGGATTAATTTTGCAATTGCTCACAGTCACGCTGATGGCGTGCACCATCGCGCGGGAGCGAGAATCAGGGACGCTTTACCAATTGATGATAACTGCGCTGCGGCGTCGTGAAATCGTGATCGGGAAAATGTTGCCGTATCTCGTGGTCTCGAGCTTGTTGATTATTATTATCATGCTGCTGAGCCGCTGGCATTTTGGAGTTGCGTTTCATGACCTGCCGGCGCTCGCGTTGGTCTGTCTGTTGTTTCTTCTTTGTTCGCTTGGTCTCGGGTTGCTGATCTCGGCTTTCTCCCGCACGCAAACTCAGGCGATCCAGTTTTCGGTTTTCTTTTTGTTGCCGGTGTTTGTACTATCAGGAGCGTTCGCGCCACTCGAACAATTACCTCAGGCGGTTCGCTACATTGCCGAGCTGTTTCCACTTACACATTTTTGCCGCGCTTTTCGACTGGTGAACATGTATAGCGCGGGTCTGCAATTTTATGTTAACGATCTGGTGATTCTTTTGGCTGGGGCGGTGATCACGTTTTTGGGTGCCGCTTTTCTCTTGAGGCGAATTGAGCAATGAGGTCGAAAGAATGACTAAGCACGAATCACAAACGAATGACGAAATGCGCGAGCAACTGAAACGAAAGCAGTTCTTCCTTGTTTCGATAGGTCGGCTTGCTGCGGCGATTTGTCTCTGTGCAGCAACAGCCGCCGCTGCCGGTCATGCGAATTCGACGCCGCAGGAAGTGTTCGATGGGATGCGTGGTAGTTTTCAGCCGGCAAAAGCGAAAGGTGTTCACGCTAGCTATCAATGGGACTTGAGCGGACCTCACGGTGGCGAATGGTGGATCGAGGTAAACGATGGGACCTGCAAAATGGGAACGGGAAAAATCGCCAGTCCCAGCGTCACTTTTATCGCCAAAGACAAAGATTGGGTCGCCATTTGCAATGACCAACTCAGCGGCACGTGGGCTTATCTGACTGGCCGACTAAAGGTTCGGGGCGACCAGAATGCAGCCAGAAAGCTCGGCGAAATATTTCCCTAAAATTTCGCTTCTGCTGC
>QHQV01000427.1 GCA_003219945.1 Verrucomicrobiota bacterium
CAGAAAGAGAAACATTCCGACTATGACTGCGCCCCAATTTGGAATAAGCAGGACGAGCGCGTACCCAATGATTGAGACCACGTTGAAGATGATGAACGCGTGCCGATGTCCCCAGCGGTCCGCGAGTACGCCGCCAGGGTAGGCATAGATCGCACCAAGCAAAGTGCGAAGCGCATCATAAAGACCGATAACAAACACCATTGCACCGAGCGCTTGCAGATATTTCGGCACAAAACGCATCCAGAGTTCTTCGCCGGCGCCAATGACAAAAATGGCGATGAGCAGGATGACGAGATTGCGTTTGAGCCCGAAAAAGTCTGCTAGCTTACTTCGGCGACTAAACCGCTTCTGACCCGGCGTTTGCATTCTGCGTAGAGCGCATCGTACACGATAAATTCGCGTTCGAGAATTTCGTGATCGCTCAGTCCGAGTGCGCCGAAGCCGCTGGCGATCCAGCGCAAGCCTTCTCCAGCTGGATGCGGATTGGTGGGATGCGAATCAGCTGCGCGTACAATCTCGCCGAGCAAAAACAGCGACGGCTCGGTGAGCTTGTATTTCTTCAGAATCGAATTAAACGAGACGTCTTCGCCGTGATGCCCGAGCTCGCAATCAGGTACATCGAAAACGATCCCGTCATCGATCTTTTTCCAGTCGGTGTTGTGCGGCAGGAACACAAATTCCGCGTCTGAGTCCACGAATTTTTTGATGAGCCATGGGCAGGCAACTCGATCGACTTTAATTCTCTCGCGAGTGATCCATTTCATAACGCGCGACCTTTCATGGCAGCTTCACACGTCTTGCGGCCGAGCGCATTGGTGAGGGTCTCGGCGGTTGCACTGTCGAAGCCAGCACCGCATTGTCGATCGTGATTCACTTGGCGATTCTATCGCGCCGGAGCAAGATGGAGTCAGAAACTCAGCGGAGCTGGTTTTACTTACTCGCTGCTTACCGGCGTTTGCGTCGGCGCTGGCACGAACGAGTTCTTTCTGCTTTTTGAAAAGCGCGGGGCGCTTTCTTCTGTTCCGGCAATTTCGGCTGGCGGCATGGCAATCATGGCGCTCGCAGGCGTCATGTCTTTCCACGAACCAGCGTCGTGGCGGAGATTCGTAGGAGTTACGGTTTGCGGTCATTGATTGTTTTTGCTGCGCAAATAAAATCTGACATAATGTAGGTAAAAAGGAGGAAATAAAAATGAGAGCAAATCCCATCGAGCTGAAAAAGTACGCGCCCGAGTGGACGCAGTTACTTACCGCCGTTGCCTTCACGTTCGCGACGCTCTTTGCCGGGAAGCTGTTGGCGCAGGACGAAAATTCTGCGACAGAGTCGACGAACATTTGCCTGCAAACCGCACGTGATGCCTTGGTATCCTGTAAGTCGGCGGCTCGAAGCGATTATGAAGTTGCGATCGGTAGATGCATTAACATCACCGACCCGGCAGGACGACGCTCATGCCAGCAACAAGCCGCAGCCGATCTGGCTGATGCGCGTGATACCTGCAGCGGAGGGTTTGATGTACGACGGGCGAGTTGTCAAAAGCTTGGCCCAGGCCCTTACGATCCAATTATCAATCCGACTAACTTCACCACGACCATAGATAACCCTTACTTTCCGTTCACTCCGGGTACAACCTTTACCTATCTCAGTCGGAACGGAAGGATCAGAGACGTCTTTGCTGTGACTCACGACACGCGAGTTATTAATCGTGTTACTTGTGTCCAAGTGCATGATTCTGTCTACACAAACGACGAACTTACGGAGGATACCCTTGATTTCTTTGCTCAAGATAGGGAAGGCAATGTCTGGTACTTCGGAGAGAACACAGCCGAGTTTGAGAACGGTCTCCTCGCAACGATCGAGGGTTCGTTCCTGTCCGGAGTCAACCACGATAAGGCAGGAATCATCATGAAAGCTCATCCTGCGCCCGGCGATTTTTATCGGCAGGAATTTTCCCTCGGCAACGCCGAAGATTTCGCCGAAACCTTGAATCTAAACTCG
>QHQV01000428.1 GCA_003219945.1 Verrucomicrobiota bacterium
ATAAAGCATGTCGGGATCTTGCTCGCTTGCCGCGACGATAAGGCGTGCCGGTTTACTTTTTGTTTTGTTCATAAGCTCCAAATCAGGTTCTGCGCACTTCCAGTTGTTTTCGTAAGATCCAGTGCAGCACGAAAAGCAGTACGAGCGTGGACACGATCAGCACTACCGTGTCGAAAGTGAACACGCCGAACGCGATTCCGAAATAGCGTTTCTCGAGACCGAAGAACACGTTCGGCTTATTGCCGCGGCGGTAGTCGTTCTGCTCCATCTCGGCTCTTGAGATCAGGTCCGACACCTTCTGGTTCACGTAGAGTTGGTCCGCGGTGACTGGCCCCTTCGCATCTTTGAACAACGAGCGATCGAATCTTTGCTTCCCCGCCATGACCGGATCGACCAGCTTCAGATATCGGTCGACATCGCGGGCGGACGGTCCTTCCAAGCCCGAGAGTAATGCCAATACGTCTTTCAAGCCGTTAAGATGCGCTCGTTGCTGCGGCGTGTCAGCTTTCGGTGCGAGCTTTTGAATTTCGTCATGAGCGTAGTCCTGGCGCTGCATAAGCGGATTCAGCTTGGCCTGGGCAACGATCATTTCTTCGTACGACCAGCGCATGGCGATGAACTGGCAGATAAGTGGCACTTGTAGCTTGCTCTCAGTCTTTTTTGTCTTTTCCGAGTTCGGATGTTCGGAAAACCAGTGCGAAAAAGAATAAACCAGGCCGAGGTTCCGGTTCATGTCCTCGTACTTGATGAGCGCGCCGCCCATGATGATCTGCGGAATCAAGACCAGCGGGACGATATTGGCCGCTGTTTTCGGGTCAGCCACGAGAGACGAGATAACGAGACCTAGCGCTACGCCGCTCATCGCTGTCAGGAACATTATAGCCGAGTCGAGCC
>QHQV01000429.1 GCA_003219945.1 Verrucomicrobiota bacterium
TTGCCGATCAGCACGAAAAGAACGCATTGAATGAGCGCAAAAAACCCGAGCGTGATCGTCTTGGAGATTACGTAGTAGGACAAGCGCACCTTGATGTTGCGCTCGCGTTGCAGCACCGGCCGATCGCGGATGATGTCGTCGGCGCTATTTGTCAGTCCGAGAAACATTGCGACGATCAGACCGAGAAATAAGAACGTCGGGATGTGATAAGCCGAAGCAAAATCGTACGTCCCGTTTTCTGAGTACCGCAGGATCGTTCCAATTAGCAATGCCAGCACTGGCGAGACTCCTATGGTGATCACGAGATTCGCTCGGTTGCGCAATTTGCTCGTGAATGCACGCCGCAGCACCGTGCGAAATTGCGTCCACTCATCGTGCCAACGCACCGGCAACCGCTTCCTTTGCACCGGTGCGACCGGCAGCGGGTCGGCCTCCTCCTGTTGCAAGGAAACTTGCTTGACGTCCTGGATTAATCGGAACGCCTCATATTTGTCGCGCCAAAAATCCGGTGAGTAACGGCGCGACGGGACGAGTTGTCCACGGCTGTTTTCCTCGTAGATGACGTCGCCGCTCAAATCGCGCAGCGGCGTCTCCAGCACATCGAAGATGAATTCCGGCCGGGTGGTTCCACACGACGGACATGCGCCCAGTTCAGCACCGAATTGGTGTTGATGTTCCGCTTCGGCGAAATACCGCAGGGCGTCAGAGGGCGCGCCGAAAAACACGAGCCGTCCACCTTTATCGAGCAAGATCACCTTCTGGAACATCTGGAAGATCTTCGAACTCGGCTGGTGAATGGTAACAATGACGATTTTGTTGTGCGCCATGCTCCGAATGATTTCGATTACGTGTTCGGAATCTTTCGACGAGAGGCCGGAAGTGGGTTCGTCAAACAGATAAACGTCGGACATGCCGATCATATCGAGTCCGATGTTGAGCCGTTTTCGCTCGCCACCGCTTAATGTTTTCTTTTCGGGACTGCCGACGACCGCGTCGCGACGTTCGCTTAGACCGAGCTCGATCAGCTTTGCGTCCAGCCGCCGGACGCGGTCGCGCTTCGAGAGATGGGGGGCACGGATCGCCGCCGCAAACTGCAAATTCTCACCAATGGTGAGGTGCTCGTCGAACGCGTCCTGTTGCGGCATGTAGCTGACGTACTGCTTAAAAACGTCAAGGTTTCGGTAAAGAGATTGTCCATTGAGCAATACGTCGCCGCTGGTCGGCTGGAGCTGCCCTGCAAGCACTCCCATTAGCGTGCTTTTACCCGCACCGCTGGCGCCCATGACGCAAACAAGCTCTCCGCGCGTAATGCTGAAGGAAATTCCATCGAGGCCAATCTCGCCTTTGCCAAAACGGTGTGTGATTTCGTTCAGCTCGAGGCTGCGAATGATGTTTCGCTCCTCCTCGATGATCCGCTCCAAAAAATTGCATCGCAGAACCTGTCCGACATCGATTCGAATGATGTCGCCGTCCTTGAGTTCCGCGGTCGTACGAACCGGATCATCGCCCACCATGATTCGACGGTCCGCTTCAATGACTTCAAGCGTGCCTATTCGCCGATCGTAATCGCAAAATATTTTCAGCAGCA
>QHQV01000096.1:0-534 GCA_003219945.1 Verrucomicrobiota bacterium
CATAGCTGTACGGTTTAGCAGCCATCTTACCTGCAGCGTGGCTTAGGGTTTGTGAAATAACCCTTTGACCGCCTTCCACAATGTTCGAGCTGGTTTGGGCGCGGCGGAGCGGGCGACTAGCACAGGAACATTCGCTCGGTTCAAGATGTCCCGCGTTAAATCGCCCATGATGTAGTGTCGGAACAGACCGCGTGCCTGCGATGTGCCAGTCACAATCAAATCGTAATTGCCGTTCCGGACTTCTTCGAAAACCTGATCGATCACGATGCCATGCCTGAGATGCACTTCAGCAGAAACGCCCAGCCGGTCGAGCTCTCGCTTTTGACGACGCAAAGTCGTCCCCAGTTCGGAATTTGATTGGAGTAACTGATCAACGTTTTCTTCCATGCGAACGAGATCGGCGAACATGGCGGGGGGCTCAGCCATTACGTGTAGCAAAGTCACGGATGCGCCTACGGCCGCGGCAAGCTTGCCAGTGAATTTCACCGCTTGCTCGATGAATTCTTTTCCGCCGGTGCAAACCACGAACCGCTT
>QHQV01000096.1:706-7945 GCA_003219945.1 Verrucomicrobiota bacterium
TGCGCCTGCGTTTGAAGCGCGTCGCGCAGGGGCTGTTCGTCTCCAGATGTTTCTGCGATTCCCAAAAGCTTGGTCTCGGCTTTGAGCGGTGCGGCCAACAATCCGCCGAAGTCGATTGCGGTTTGAGCTGAGGATGTGCCATCACTGCAAATCAAAATTTTCATGACTAGAGCTTTTGGCCGGTCAGAAGCGTATAGATGACGATCGCTGCGCCGATCAACGGCAGCGGCACAAAAGCGAGGCGAATCTTCGGACCCGCAAAATATTGCGTAGCGACCACGCCGATCTGCGTCCCGATCACTGCGCCAGTGTGCATGACGAGCGCGATCAGAATATCCACATTGCCCTTGATGGCGTGAGTGAACGTTCCGTAACTCGCTGAAATCACGATCTCAAAGAGATCCGTTCCCACGGCCAGATGAGTTGGAACGCCGAGCACGTAGACCATTGACGGCATCCGGATGTACCCCGCGCCACCACCCAAAAAACCGCTGAAGAATCCGCCCACAACGGCGACCGACAGTATGATCCAGAGAGAGATCCTTATCCCTGAGGTGGGCAGATTGATCATCGGCCAAATTTTCATTCCCTGAATCTTTTTTGTTACCGGTCCGAATGCGGAGTGATCTACTTTTGATTCTGCAGCCTGTACGGTTCGGCGCGATCGGCCCTTGTGTAACCTCAGAGTTGTGTGGCTCTCCCAAAGCATGAAAACCGAGATGCCGACATACACAACAATGGCGACCCAGCTAACGACGGTGTTCACGTTGCCTGCACGCTTGAGTGCCTGGATCAGTTGTGCGCCGCCTTCGGCGCCGCCGATGGTGCCCAGGGCCATAATCATTCCGAGCTTCATATCGACATTGCCCAGCGTGCGATGTTTTCTTGCTGCGACAATCGACTTGCCAACGATATGCGCCAGGTCCGTTCCGACTGCGTAATTCCAATCCACTCCCATCAGGCGCAGCGCCGGACCTGCAATGAAACTTCCTCCTACGCCAAAAAAGCCACCCAGAATTCCAATAACAAAGCCGACAACGACCAGATAAAGCGGGTTGATGTGAGAGTTGGAGATTGGGAAAAACATGATTCATCTCCAACGGCGCCGCAGGAGGCGGAACAAAACCGTGGTTACCGCATCCAGGGCAACGGCTTGACCAGCGATGAGCAAGATGGCCACAACGGCATAAAGGATGCGATGCTGCGTTTCGAGCTGGTACAACCAGTTGCCCAAAAGATGGAGGACTAGAAAGAAATAACCTGTGACAAGGACCGCATAAATTGCCAACTCGGCTGCAAAGACGCGCAGGCTTTTAGCAGTATCCTGTTTCATCAAGAGAGATTGAGGGGAGGTCGCTGAATACGTCAACCCGTTTACATTTGAGGAGATACGTGCCAGCGGCAGGTTGCGGTTGCGTGTGAACCAATCAACGGGCAGATTATTGCGTTAGGATCCTTTCTTCCTAACGTTCCACGTCACTTTCAGGGAAACATGGCCGACGCAGCAAACAAATACCCCGAGAACGTACCGGGCAAATTCTACGTCGATGATCAATGCATCGATTGCGATTTGTGCCGCGAGACGGCCCCCGCCAATTTTAAACGGAACGATGACGGCGGCCACTCCTACGTGTACAAACAGCCGGAGACGCCCGAAGAAGAAGGTCTCTGCAAAGAAGCGATGGAAGGCTGCCCGGTCGAAGCAATCGGCAACGACGGGAACGGCGCGTAAATGGTAGGGCGCTACCGCCGGGCGCGCCGCAGACGCGGCAATCCGAACGAAACAATTCAGAATCGGATTCAACCACCGTCGGTCGCTCTAACCATCGCAGGTTCGGATTGTAGCGCGGGTGCCGGTATTCAGGCCGACCTGAAAACCTTTACTGCTCTTGGGGTTTATGGCTTAACCGCTGTGACTTGTATCGTCGCGGAAGTTCCTCGGAAAGTTTCGCGGATTGAACCGCTGACTGCGACAATGGTTCGCGAGCAAATCAAAGTGCTGCTCAAAAATTTCCGAGTCGGCGCGATCAAGACTGGTTTGCTCTGCTCGGCGGAGATCGTTTCCGCCGTCGCGGAGGCGATTCAAAAGAACGAAAGAAAAACAGCGCGACCCATCTCATTAGTGATCGATCCGGTAATGATCGCGACGAGTGGCGACAACCTCCTCGGGCGTGGAGCTGTAGAAGCCTACAAATACAAACTCTTTCCGCTCGCGACGCTTATAACGCCGAATCTCGACGAAGCAGCCTTATTGCTCGAGACCACGATTAATGACCGAAGACCAATGGAGAGTGCTGCAAAAGCTCTGGCTAAGAAATATCGCGCCTCGATCCTATTGAAAGGCGGGCATCTTCGCGGCGGCAAAGCGATCGATTTACTTTTTCACCACGGCAAATTGACAGAGTTCTCGGCGCCGTTTCTGCGCGACGTCGAAACACATGGCACGGGCTGCACGTATTCGGCGGCAATCACGGCCGGTCTGGCATCCGGCTTGTCGTTAGAACAGGCAATCAAGCGCGCGAAAAGGTTTATCAGCGAATCGATCGCGCGACATTTCCGCTGGAAAAGCGATTCTATCGAAATCGACGCGCTGAACCATTCGATTTGATTTGGGAGAGCCCCTTATTCGAGAGCTTTTCGACGGCTCGAAACCTCTGCTCCCTCAGCGGATCACGGCTTTTTCTCCCACCGCCTTAATTGCAGCGCTTCGAGCGCAGCCGCCGTTTCCGCTTGTTTCTTGCTCCGCCCGGTCCCGTGGCCAAGAACAATTCCTTCCCAAACAACTTGTGAGACAAAAATTTTTTCGTGCTCAGGTCCACTTTGTGAAATCAGTTCGTAAACCGGACTGTGCGGCGAGATGCTTTGCAAGAGCTCCTGAAGGTCTCCCTTGGGATTGAAATCCACCGGCTCTTCCGCTAGTTTCGCAAGATCGGCGCGAGTCTGTGTCAGAATGAAATTTTTGGCAATTTCGAGACCGCCATCCAAGTAAAGCGCACCGACGAGCGCTTCGAATGCGTCGGCCAATGTGGACGTACGCTCCCGGCCGCCACTGGCTTCCTCCCCGCGCCCCATCAAAATGTAACGGCCCAGATTAAGAGCACCAGCATGCGCCTTCAACGCATCGCGAGAAACCAGCCGTGAACGCAATTTCGTGAGTTGCCCTTCTGCTTCGATTTGGAAATGGCTGAACAAATATTCAGTGACGACGAGTTGGAGCACCGCATCGCCAAGGAACTCCAACCGCTGATAATCAAAGTGATAACGCTGCGCTTCGTGCCCCAGGCTCGGATGCGTGAGTGCTTCAGCCAACAAAAGCGAGTTGCGAAACTTATAGCCGATAAGTTCCTCTAGCGGCGTCACATCGCTGATTCTGAGCAAAATCGAAAGACCTCGTCAACTGTATAAACCAAACGCCTTGGGAGCGGCATCTGGTAAGACGCGCGACAACGAAACGAAAACCCCCTGAGGATTCCTAGTGTTTTTGGTAAACTTCCAGCGAGGTCACTACATCCAGCGCACGCTGTAAAACTGGATCGTGAGGCGGCGGCTTTTCAGGCGCACGGCCGCGGCGTTGCTGCGCCGCTTCGGCGGCTTCTAACTCGGGATTTGTGCCAGCTAACAGCGCAGCTTCACTCATGTGCGGACGCCCCGTCTCGTAAATGAACGGTCCCATTCCTTTTTCGCTGCTCGACTGAAAAATCTGTCGCTTCTCTGACAACGACATTTCAACGGGCAAATCTGGTTTCACGCCTTCGGGAAATAATGACCGACCCTCGGGCGAGACCATTTCAGCCACGGCGAGCCGCAGACCTTTGCCATTCGGCAATGGTAGATCTGAGTATTCGGCTGCACGGCCGGCGGTCGGTTGTCCGATAACGAGCGCCTTGTTGTAAAACCGCAATGCAGCGGCAATCGCTTCGGCGGCGCCGCTCGTGTCGTTGTCTGCGAGCACCATTAGCAGACCGCGAAATTCCGGCTCACGATCGGAACTGAATACCCGGTCCTGGCGCCCTGTCGGTTTGCGCACTGTAAAGACCGGTTTGCCCTTCGGACAAAACCGCTTCGCGAATTCCGTGGCCAGCGACAAATCACTCGTTCCGGAACTGGCGCGAAGGTCCACAATGAGATCATTCACCTTTTTTGCGGCGAAACCGCTCAGGGCTTTGTCAAGTGCCTGAAGGTTGGCGTTGTTCAATGCCCCCAGTCGCACGTAGCCGGTGCGTCCCGCAATCAGCTCACTGTAAAACCCGCCTGGGGTCGCGGGGGCGACGCTTTCTTTGCCTGCCAAAAGCGTAATTCCACGCGGCATCCGCACTAACAAGCCCTCAACAGTCGCCCGACTTAACTCGGTGTCGGTGATCGCGTCCGGGTTGGTGAAATTAGCCTTCAGCAATGTGATGAACGCCTGCAGATCGGCAGGGCCTAACGAATTTACCAACTCTTCCAAGGTAGGCGTAGCCGACGGCTGCGGCGCGGATGTCGGCGCCGGTGACTGAGCGGCCAGATTCGCACCGAGGACGGAGATAAGAAACGTGACCAGCAGAAGTCGAGACATCACAATAAGTCGGTCACGTTAGCCGCAACAGCATTGAGAGCAATGTCCCGCCGGTAATGACAGTTCTCAAAGTGAATACGGGATACGGCCTCATATGCGCGTGCCCGCGCCGCTTCGAGCGTGGACCCGAGTGCCGTGACAGCGAGCACGCGACCGCCCGCAGTCTTTACTTCGCTGCCGTCGCGTTTAGTTCCGGCATGGAAAATCTGCACATCCTCGAGCTTGGCTGCCGCGTCGAGACCTGAAATTAATTTTCCACCTTCGTATTTTCCAGGGTACCCGCCAGAGGCGAGCACAACCGTGACCGCAGCGCGTGTATCCCATTCAATCGCGCATCGCTCGATTTTTCCGTCAATGGTTGCCTCCAACAGTGGCAACAGGTCTGATTTCATTCGCGGCAAGAGCGCCTGCGTCTCCGGATCGCCGAAGCGGCAATTAAACTCCAGCACGCGCGGCCCTTCGGTGGTAATGATCAAGCCCGGATAAAGAAGTCCTCGAAACGTGACGCCTTCCTGAACAAGACCACGCAGCACCGGCTTCATGATTTCGGTATCGAAGCGCGATTGCAATTTGGTGTTCCAATTGTTGGCTGGACTGAAAGCGCCCATCCCGCCGGTGTTCGGCCCTTGATCGCCATCCAACGCCCTCTTGTGATCGCGCGCCGATTCCAGCAGCAGGTAGTTTTTCCCGTCCACGAGTGCATGCAGGGAGCATTCCGTGCCGTGCAAAAATTCCTCGACGATAATCCGCCGGCCAGCATCGCCGAAACGGACTTGATTCATCATATCGCTGATCGTCGAGCTTGCTGTCGCAGCATCGGCGGCGATGACAACGCCTTTGCCCAGGGCAAGCCCGTCCGCCTTGATCACGATTGGAAACCTCAAGCGCTTGCAATAACGAAGCGCGTCGCTGCTATTGGAAAATGTGCGTGCTTCCGCGGTGGGAATTTCCTGCGATCGCATCAATTCTTTTGCGAAGATTTTCGATGACTCAATTCGCGCTGCCGATTTGTCTGGACCAAACACGCGCAATTTCTCGCTTGTGAACAGGTCGGCGATTCCAGCAGCAAGAGGATCATCCGGGCCGACCACTGTCAGATCGACACGGTTTTCCTTCGCGAACCTAACGAGTGCGATCAAATCGCTTATGGGAATCGCGACGTTTTCGGCAATTTCGCCCGTCCCGGCATTTCCCGACGCGCAAAAAATCCGGTCCGCATGCGGCGATTGCCGCAGCTTCCATGTAAGCGCGTGTTCGCGGCCGCCGCTGCCAATGACGAGAATTCTCATCCGCTAAAGTAGCGTAACCGCCTCGGTTGCCCGGGAAATCGCAAGCAAGAGGCTCGCGCTACTTTTGTGCTCGTGATTCCGCCGGCAGAATCGACATCTCCAATTTCTCCGTCTGCCGAATGATCGTGAGGCTGGCGCTCACGTTAATCTGTTCGCCGACCAGAACCTTGTGCAGATGATACACTGTGCCGATAGGCTGGCTGTCGAACGCGACGATCACATCGCCCTGGTGCAGGCCGGCTCGTTCGGCGGGGCTGTTCTTCTCGACCGAAACAACCAACACGCCCGTCTCAAGCGGCAGACCGTAAAAACGCACGATCCGCCGGTGAATCGGTACGTTTTGACCGGCGACACCGATGTAACTGCGCCGGATTTTTCCGTCTTTGATCAGCCAGCCGGCCACAAACTTCGCCGTGTTACTCGCAATGGCGAAGCAAATGCCTTGCGCAGGCCGGATCATTGCTGTGTTTACGCCCACGACTTCACCAGCTGAATTGACCAATGGCCCGCCAGAGTTACCGGGATTTAGCGCCGCGTCGGTTTGAATGATGTTGTCGATTAACCGGCCGGACTGCGCATGCATTGAGCGACCCAGCGCGCTGATGACCCCAGCGGTCACACTGGCTTCAAACCCAAGCGGGTTTCCAATCGCGATCACGAGTTGGCCCACTCGTAAATTCTCGGAATCGGACAGGCGCACGTGTTGCAGCTGTGGCGCATCGATGCGAATGACTGCGAGATCGGTATCCGGGTCATCGCCCGTCAATCGGGCGCGATATTCGCGGCCGTCTGGCAGGTTAACCGTGATTGCGCTCGCGTCGTGAACAACGTGGCTGTTCGTCAGAATGAATCCATCAGGCGTGATCACGAAGCCGGATCCGTTCCCGTTGAGTTCCCGCTCTCCGCGTCGTGCGCTGACGTGCTGCTTTACGTCGATATTTACTACGGTCGGCGTGACGCGCGCGACTGCGCTGACGACCGTGCGCGAATACGCGTCGAGCAACTCTGAGTCGTTCGGTTGTGTCTCGCCGCGAACCGGCTGTGAAGCGCCAGAGTCTGTCTCATTGAATAGAAATTCAATCCGACCGACATTGTTTTTCGGAGGAGCTGTGACGCTCATGTTTTAATTTCGGATACTCAAACCAGCAGTCAACTACACGCGAGAGGCAAGCATACGCACCTTTAGGAATGTCACCCTCCGCCTTGCACCTGCTGCGAACTTATTTTACACAAGGGCGTGCCAAAGGGCTCTTTAGCTCCATCCGTGCTCGACCCACGCTGTCCCTCCCGGCTCGTGCTCGACCGCATTGCTGACAAATGGACTGCGCTTATCGTCCAGATTCTTGCCGGCGGCACAATGCGTTACGCCGCTCTTCAGCGCGAGATCGGCGGGAT
>QHQV01000430.1 GCA_003219945.1 Verrucomicrobiota bacterium
GGCAGCGCACAAAGCGCATCCCAAGCTTGTTGGTTGGCTCTGTCGCGTGGCCGGGATTGCGGGCGTCGAATACGGTGGAAAGAAACATCACGCAGACTGACTACCGAGGCGAAAGGTATGTTTCGTGTGTGTGCGAAGCGTTTTTTGGCTGCCGCGCGCGAAAACGACGGGAGTCGAAACGACCCCGGCTAGAGAGGCGCGTTGCCTGGGCATATTGGGAAAATAACACGAGCAGTTTGTGTGCGAAATGTGTGCGAAATATTTTTGGCATGCCGTGCGCGAAAACGACGGCAGTCGAATCGACAGCGGCCTGATCGGGGTTGGGTAGAAGTTATCTATAATCGGGGTAGACCGATACGAGCTATACGTTCCGTGAACACGTGCGAAACAAAAGGCGCCATCGAGGAGTAATTCGTCCCGTTTCGCTCCCTTTCCTTGATTCTTGTTCCTTTCCCTCCTGAACGTCATCCTTTTTACTTCTTAACTCTTCGTTTGCTCATCAGCGGCGCAATCAATGAATAATCAGATTTTCCTTCTTACTTTCCATGTATGAACACCACGGACATCATTCTCATTGTCCTCGATATCGACGCAGTAGCGCCATCATGACTATCTCCGGAATAAAGGACTCCCCGATGCGCCGCCTTTTTTACCTGATCGACATCACCGTCATCGGGCTGCTGTACTTCGCGCTGGACGCTGCGACAAATGCGATCGCGTTTTCAAGGAACTTTCGCGTCGACATCATTGTTTCGACACTGGTGAAGTGCGTTTTCCTGGTGTTCATCTGGTTCTGGTTGCAAATGCGCGGGGACAGTGTTGCGGTCCTCGGGTTGAAGAAGCCCAGCAATTGGCTGCGATCGATTC
>QHQV01000097.1 GCA_003219945.1 Verrucomicrobiota bacterium
GGTGTGTCGAGTTCATGTTGCGGACATCGCCACGCCCAATCGACATTATTGTGTCCAATACAAATTAGAATCAGATCGGGGAACCGGCGCGCTTGCAGTAACTCACCGACTTGCCCTGAGAAATTGCGTGTCCCGAGGATGCGGCGAAGAAGATTTTGACGGCAATGTTCATGATCTACGAGCGCACCAACCCCCGCGCATTCGATCGCGACAAAAGGCGTGATTGCCTCCAGGCTTTTGGAAATACTGCAAATGCTCGGAGCAGCGTCGAGGTGAAGAAACCAATTCTTGCCGCGGGATGTGTGCGCGCGCCACAACGTGCCCCACGGCGACGAGATGTAAACGCTCGTGCAGACGCTGTCACCGAGTATGGCGACGTGCGGCAACCGGTTAACCAACTGCGCGCGCGTGATCTCGCTTCTTCGGTACGCCAAATAATCAGGATGTAACGGTGACTCAGGTTCAGCAAGCCGCTCCAGGAAGTTCGGGCTGACAAACGGAGCAGATTTCATCTCGCCCAGGCTACGTTGTACTCACCCGGTTCCGGCAGCATGCCTGCGCGTTACTCATCAAGCCAATCCATCGACTCAAGCAACCTACGAAACTGCGGATTATCAGCGGAGAGCACGGGCAGCCATTCTCCTACCAGTTCGCGTTTCCACCACGCTTTTTCGCCAACCGGCGTAAATCGGTAACGATAAAGTTGCGCTCGAATGTAATGGGGCGGCGCGTCGGGAAACGGATTGTTCGTGATTAGCGACAGCGTGCCACGATCGTTTTGCAGAAGTTTCCAAACAAAATGCAGCGTCCACGGATATTCCGAAGGTGATGACATCGCGGCGAACCAGATTTGCCAATCAATCCGCGGCTGGTACGGCGCGACGAACGGCGGCCGACGATTCGGATCACCGGGCTTGGCTTTGAACTCGTACTCTTTCCATTTCGTGTCGCCAGTAATCAGTGAGTCATCTGTTCCCTCAAAGACAATTTCGTCACGTTCGCGTCCTATTGTGCCGAATGCGCCGTATGTGTTGACGAGATCAAGCGGATCATAGGAGTAATTCATCAACTGCCGCCCGGAGGCGAGATTAAGCACCGTCGGTATGCTGAGCCAGATCACCATAACCGTTAACGCAACAGCAATACCGTTGTTGACGCGCGTCGGTTGCGAATTCTGAGCCGCGAGTTGTGCGCGTCTCACGATTGATGGCGGGAGAAAACGCCCAAGAAAACTGTCATCAAAGCACGCCAGAAATGGAATGATTGTGAGATAATTAAGAAATGAAAGATTGCCGCTGATGATGAGAAAAATCTGGAACGTGACCAGGAGCACGCCGGCAATGTGCCGCGCCATTCGTGGGCCGAAAGAAAACCACGGCACGATTAACTCGACGAAGTGATTCCAAAGCACTTCAAATTTGTGGAACCAAAGCGGGGCAAAATGCAAATAGCGGCTGATCGGGTTCGGGATAGGCTGCGTTTCATAGTGATAGTAGAGACAGGTCAGATCGCGCCAGCAGGGGTCGCCCCGCAATTTGATCAAGCCGGCGCCAAACATGATGCGAAAACCGAGCCACCGAAAAAGCCAGATCACCAGGATCGGGGGCCTCGACTTGGGGAAAGGCCGTCCATCGAGCAGTGGACAAAGAAAGATGGATAAGAACCCGGTCTCAAGTAGCTGGATTTCCCAGCCGTAGCCGTACCAAATTTGGCCGATGTGAACGATCGACATGTACATCGCCCAAAGAACAGCGAGCAGAATTGCGCTCGCGTACCCGCCGAGAACAATGAGCGATAGCGCGAATCCGACCCAGGAGAACATTGACAATGCATCGTCGGAAATTCCGAACCAGAAGAGCGTCGGCACTTGCAGCATGCCGGCACTTCGCGAGCCGAGTTGCGTTTGAACCTCGTTTAAAAAATGCGTGGCCGGCGTTAACCCATGGCCGCCAATCAGCGGAATCAATTGATTTGCCGCGACCAAAAATGCGACCGCATATACAAATCCAACCAGTCGCAGAATCACAAATCGAGTCAGCCAATACGAATTTCCCGGTGCGAAAAGTTTTTCGAGAATGCCTTCGTCGTTAGTCATTTCATTCTGCTTACCAGCACGCGGACTGAGCTTCAACAACGCTCAACGCGTATGAATAATCCCAAGCCAGTCGCGTGTTCGCGCGCGTTGACACTGAGTGTGATGAGATTCAGCTTTCCTGCCTTCAGCCAGGGTAGCTCAGTGGTAGAGCAGGGGACTCATAAGCCCTTGGTCGGGAGTTCGAATCTCCCCCCTGGCATTCCTTTACTCCTTGGGTTTCGCAAGGTATGGCTCTAAGTCCTTGTCGCCGCCGCGGATCGCAGCCATGAAGCAAACGCCGCTGTGCTCGGCCACCGCACCTGTCCAGCCTTCCTGATGAACATAACGCCAGCCAGAGAAGCGCAGCACTGCTCCGGTCTTGCTGTCTCTCTCCGCCGGGAAAAGAAAGAACTGCATGCGTTTCTCAGAAATCCAGATTTGAGCGATACGACGTGACTCGTCGTCTTCAAAAACACGGCAACCAATGGTGCCAAAATCGGCGAACTCTTCCGGAACATCGTAGTGTTCCAACCCGTGTTTCATAAAGAACAAGTCGCTTAATGTTCCTGCTTCAGCGTTCACCGGGTCCAGCATTAACGGTCGCGTGGAAGCAGCTACCCCCAACAATTTGCGAGCTGGCGCCGAGCCCGGGAAATCATTTAGGTGGCTAACGAAATTGAACACGAACACTCCTGCAATCACCGCAACTGCGATGCTGATCGCCAGCACGGCGGGGTTGCGCAGCGTTTCTTTCCAACTCCGCTTCGAGGTGGGGCCCAGGTTTTTTCCTGAGAACCACTCGGCGGACTCCGCCGGAATGGGAATCAGACGAACGAGGCGAGCCACGGCGCGATCGAAATTCTGTTGATCGATAAATTCGGCGGAGCTGTCTGCACGAGATATTGCCAAGCGCATGGGACGGTCGGCCAACTGGCGTGCGCTGATCGGAGCGCAGTTTAAAAGAGAGCGTTGCCGGCGTATTGACGACAGTAGCTTCATACCTTGCTCGGTTGAGGAAATTTCGAATCAAGCCATGCCTGCAATTGCCGGCGTGCTTTAGCGAGGCAGCGCGAAAGCTCGCTTACCTTCAGTTCGGCGATGTCGAGGATTTCTTGGTAGTCGAACTCGTCGAGGTAAAATAGCGCCAATGCGCTTCGCTGCGGATCGGGTGCGGCCGAAATCCAAATCGCGAGTTGCATAGGATCAAGGCGCTGAATTTGTGATTCAGCATCCGAAGCCACATCGTGCTCATCCATTTCAACCGACTCCGGTTGCAAGTCGCTTTTCGTCGCTTCCAAGCAGCGCCACCGCGCGTCGCGGAACAGCCAGAACGGTTCGCTCGGCAGTTCTCCGCGGGCAGCCCGCACCGCAGCCTCACGCAATGTCGCGTGAAAAACGTCCTGCGTCTTTCGCGAATCGCCGAGCATCAGGAAACAAAAGCGGTAAAGCTGTGGTAGATTTTGTTTTCGTTCCGCCACGCTAAATAGTCCCCGAAAAACCTGGCGCACTCTACGCGTCCGGTGTACCGCAGGCAAACCTGCGTGCGTGAATCCGGTTCGCAGACGAAATTCTCTATGTCACGAGCTTCGCAGAGTTTTCAAACGCCGCGCCACTTCCTTCGCGTTTTCCCTGCTGTTGAACGCTGAGATGCGAAAATAACCTTCGCCTTGTGCGCCGAAACCAGCGCCCGGCGTGATGACGACGTTCAGCTCGCGCAACATACGGTCGAACAGTTGCCAGCTCGTCAGGCCGTCTGGTGTTTTCACCCAGATGTAAGGCGCATCGACTCCTCCGAAGGCCTGCATGCCGGCATCACTCGCCGCATTGCGAAGGACTTTGGCATTTCCCATGTAATGATCGATGAGCTCACGAACCTGCTTACGGCCTTCAGCGGAATACAATGCTTCAGCGCCGCGTTGCACCGGGTAAGCAACACTGTTCGATTTCGTGCTCCAACGACGCTGCCAAAGCGGATGCAGCGGCAGCCGACGACCATCGGCCGTCCGCGCGAGCACCGATTTCGGCATCACCGTAAATCCACAGCGCACACCGGTGAACCCGCCATTCTTGGAAAAGCTGCGCAATTCAATCGCGCAAGCGAGTGCACCTGGGATCTCGAAAATAGAATGCGGAATCTCAGGATCGGAAATGTACGCCTCGTACGCGGCATCGAAGAGCAATAGCGCATCGTGTTCGTGCGCATAATCGACCCAGCGCGCGAGCTGGGCGCGCGATGCGACGGCACCCGTTGGATTGTTTGGAAAACAAAGATAGACTAGATCGACATGCTCGTTAGGTGGCTCGGGCACGAAATTGTTTTCCGCCGTGCAGGGCAAATAATAAATGCCCTCGTAGCTGCCATCTTTCCGTGACGGCCCAGTGTGGCCCGCCATCACGTTTGTGTCCACGTACACCGGATACACCGGATCAGGCACCGCAACCTTGTTTTGGGCGCTGAGAATATCGAGGACGTAGCCGCAATCGTTTTTTGATCCGTCAGAAACGAAAATTTCGTCGTCAGCAATCTGAATATTCCGATTGCGGTAGTCGCGTTGCGCGATGGTTGATCTGAGAAACTCGTAGCCGTGTTCCGGACCGTAGCCGCGAAAACTTTCGCGGTGTCCCAGCTCATCGACCGCGCGCTTCATTGCTTCAATGGCTGCAGGCGGAAGCGGCTCGGTAACATCACCGATTCCGCAACGGATTAATCGTTTGGCGCCTTCAGGATGGGCTTCGCAGAATTCGCGCACGCGACGCGCCACCTCTGGGAAAAGATAGCCGGCCTGAAGTTTCAGGTAATGTTCGTTCAGATAAACCATTGCTGGTAGGGACAGACCGCTGGGCCGTCCGTTGCGTTCGGCGCGCCCGGCGGTCGCGCCCTACAGATTTGCGAATTGCCGGCGCTCAGTAATTTTCCGCCGCCGCGTCCCAGTTCACCACGTCCCACCATGCCTTAAGGTAATCGGCCCGGCGGTTTTGATACTTCAGATAATACGCGTGCTCCCACACGTCGACGCCAAGGATCGGCGTATTGCCGTCCATCAAAGGACTGTCTTGATTTGGCGTGGAAATTATTTCGAGACTTCCATTCTTGTTCTTGATCAGCCATGCCCATCCGCTGCCGAAACGCCCCACACCGGCAGCACTAAGTTTTTCTTTGAACTGATCGAAGCTGCCGAAGGCGGATTTGATGTCGTCGGCGAGTTTGCCTTTAGGTTCGCCGCCGGCGTTCGGTCCCATGATTTTCCAAAAGAATGAGTGATTGGCATGCCCGCCGCCATTGTTCCGCACGATTGTGCGAATGTTTTCCGGCACGACATTAAGGTCACTGATCAGGTCCTCTACGGTTTTCTTCTCCAGATCGGTGCCCTTGATCGCCTTGTTCACATTGTCGATGTAAGCCTGGTGATGCTTGGTGTAATGGATTTCCATTGTGCGCGCATCGATGTGCGGCCCCAACGCGTCATACGCATAGCGTAATTTAGGTAGTTCGTAAGCCATAATCGTTACTGTTAGATCGAATTACGCCGAACGATAGGTTTTATTTTCGGCCGGAACACGACGGCCGCTCACTACCGTCGCCGTCTACCGGTCGCAGCGATAAAAGCCGGGATGATGCCCGATTCCGCTGCGATGATTCACATATGTTGCGAGAGCTAGAAGCGGGAAATTCTGACGATACATATCGTACTTCAAATAGAACGTCCGCGGGAAACCCGTGCCGGTGATTTCATCTTCATCCCATGAGCCATCGGGCTTTTGCGAGCGAAGAAGGTAACGCAAGCCACGTTGAACGCTAGGCCGATCCAGATCACAACAGGCGCAGATACCCATAATCGCCCAAGCGGTTTGCGACGCGGTGCTTGGGCCAATGCCTTTGGTCGATGGGTTTTCGTACGTGCCACAGGTTTCGCCCCAGCCGCCGTCGTTATTTTGGCAGCTCTCGAGCCAATCGCGTCCGCGCAAAATCCAGTCCTGAGTCATATCTTCGCCGATTGCCTGTAAGCCACGCAGCACCTGCCAGGTGCCATAAATGTAATTCACTCCCCAGCGTCCGTACCACGAACCATCGTCGTCCTGAGTGGCGATTAAATATTCGATCGCGTCGCGAACGCATTCCGCATCGCGATTGAAAGCGATGTAGCCAAGCAACTCCAGTGTGCGCGCAGTCAAATCGCTGCAGGTGGGATCGAGAATCGCGTTGTGATCCGCAAACGGCATATCTTCCAACCATGGAGTTGTTACGTTCTTGTCAAATGCCGCCCAGCCGCCGTCACGACACTGGAAACTGAGTTGCCATCCAAGCGCCCGACGGAACAGTTCGTTGAGCGACTGTGAGTCTTCTGGTTGAACAAGCCTGAGTGCCATTAACACCATCGCGGTGTCATCAGTGTCCGGATAATAGACGTTGTTGTGTTCGAACGCCCAGCCGCTCGCTTCGGGGTACGAATTGTTGACCGCCCAATCGCCGCGGATTCGCACTTCCTTGTTGACCAGCCATCCGGCCGCTTTTTGCAGGGCGGGATGTTCCGGTGCAAGACCAGAGTCTGCGAGCGCGATAATCGTGATGGCTGTGTCCCAAACGGGCGAGAGACATGGTTGAATTCTGAAATCCTCGGGATCGTCAACGAACAAGCCTGCGAAATCGTTTTCAGCCTTCGCGTAAACGGGATTTGTTTTTGAATATCCCAGCGCGCGCAGTGCAATCATGGAGTTTAACATGGCGGGATAAACCGCCGCAAGACCGTCGCTCCCCTCTCTGATGCGCTCGAGCATCCACTGCTCCGCTGCTTCCATGGCGCGCTGCCGCAGCAACCCGATACGAAGCGGTTGCAGAAATTTAAAAGTGTCGTCAAGGCGAAGGAAGAAATTGCGCCAGGTCCAGAATTTTTCGCTGCGCGGCAGGCGCAAATCGGCCTGCTCGGTGCCGAGGGGATATAACTCGTGCAATTGTTTTTCGCCGGCCAAAATCCGCGTGGGTTTAAAATGATTGATAATGGACAGCGGGATGAGCATCGCCCGGCTCCACGATGACATTTTGTAAATGTGAAAAGGAGCGCAACTTGGGAGGAGCACCATCTCTATCGGAATCGCCGGCAAATATTTCCACGGGAACACACCAAGCAATGCGAGGTACAACTTGCTGAACGTGTTCATCTGCGGAATACCGCCCAGCCGCATGATGGTCGCGCGCGCTTCCTGCATAAACGGCGCGTCCACAGAACAACCGGCAAGCTTCAGGGCGAAATACGCTTTTACGGACGCATTAATCTCGCTCGGCCCACCGTGATAA
>QHQV01000329.1 GCA_003219945.1 Verrucomicrobiota bacterium
CACCCGCACCAGCACGCGTTTCCCGCGGACGTCGAGATCACGGACAGAAAACTTTGTCATTTCTACTCCTGCTCGTGATCATGCTCCTGCTCATGCTGAATCGCGTAAAGTCCTTCGTCTTCACGTAAGAACTTCACTCGTCCAGAAAATCTCTTCAGCATCCCCATGAGCATGTTCACGACTCGAACGAGCCTTTCCTTGACGGGGGAGGATCCGGTCAGCAGCAACAAGCTTTCGCACCTCAAGCACATCGAGGCATGCAGCACACTCCAGCGCTGAACTGCGAGCGATCTCCAGAAAGCGGGCACGATCAACCGTGGAGAACTTGCCATTTCCTTCCGCGATATTCAGGGGGGAGACTGTCGAAGCGCGATTGAGCTGATCTTTGGCAGCTGCTTTAGCTGAAATTTCACCCAGCAATTCTCCGACCCACCCACAAAAAGCATCGCTTCCTGATAAACGTCCAGTTTTTCGTGGTCGAGTAAATTTTCATACTTGATCATGAGTAGGAGCAAGGGCATGAGCAAGATCAACTACTCAGCCACCATTTCCATCAACTCCACGCAGCGATTGCTGTAGCCCCATTCATTATCGTACCAGCCGACCACCTTAACGAACCGATTGCCGATCATTAGCGTCAGCTTGCTATCGAAGATGCAGGAGCGCGGATTGCCAACGATATCCTCGGAAACGAGCGGCTCATCGCTAAACTCGAGCACGCCTTTGTAGCTTTTATCTGACGCCGCTTCCTTGAACGCACCATTGATCGTGTCCACGGTCGCATCTTTTTCCAGCACGGCGGTGAAATCTGTCACCGAACCATCGGGCGTAGGCACCCGGAACGCGCCGCCATTTAGTTTTCCTTTGAGGTCTGGAATTACTTCACCAATTGCCTTTGCTGCGCCAGTCGTGGACGGAATGATATTAATTGCTGCGGAGCGCGCCCGTCTCAGATCCTTGTGCGGGAAATCGAGAATCCGCTGATCGTTCGTGTAACTGTGGATCGTGCTCATGAATCCGTGTGCGATCGCGAATGTGTCATTCAACACTTTCGCCATGGGCGCGAGACAGTTTGTTGTGCAACTGGCGTTGGACACGATTTTGTCCTTCTTGGGATCGAACACGTTGTCATTCACGCCGATGCAAATCGTGACGTCCGGGTCTTTCGCCGGTGCGCTGATCAACACGCGTTTCGCTCCGGCCTTCAAGTGCAACTGGGCCTTATCCCGGCTGGTGAACAAGCCGGTCGATTCAAGCACCACATCGATGTCCAATTTTTTCCACGGGAGATTCGCTGGATCGCGATCCTTTAAAACCTTAATTTTGTGACCGCGCACGATGATATTTTCGTCGTCGTAACCAATCTCTCCGTCGAATTTGCCGTGCACCGAATCCCATTTAAGCAGATGCGCCAGGGTATGCGTATCGGTGAGATCGTTCACCGCTAGAACCTGCTCCACCTGTTTTTGTGACATGGCGCGAAGGACGTTGCGCCCGATGCGCCCGAAACCGTTGATAGCGAAATTAGCCATACAAAAATGAAGGTTGAAGGGTTACCGTTACGCGGAAAAGCTTCAACGTCCAACGTCGAACAGACGGCTGTACGGCGGGCGCTTTGCCTGCCCTACCCGGGAACCGGAGCGGTTGCCCTATAACGGCGCGTGACGTTGTATATTTTTGAATGAAATACGCTGTCGCGGGATTTTTGGCCATGATGTCCCTGGTTTTTGCAGAACACGCGCCCGCTGCCGAACCGAAAACCATTCTGGTGTTCGGCGACAGTTTGTCAGAGGGCTTTATGCTCAAACACAGCGAAGCTTACCCGGCTTTACTCGCAAAAAAGCTGCGGGCCGAAGGGCTGAACTTTTCAGTGACCAACGCGAGCGCCTCCGGCGGGACAACTGACGGCGGATTGGAACGCTTACCCCCACATTTAAAATACAGAATCGACATTTTGATTCTGGAGCTTGGGATCAACGACGCCTTTCGCGGCGTGCCGATACATCAAATTCAAAACAATCTCCAACAGATCATCGACAAGGTGAAATCGAGAAATCCAAATGCGCGTGTGGTGATCGCAGGAATGCAACTCCCTGGTTATACGGCTGACGATTATGTTTCAGCATTTGGCCAAATGTTTGCTGATTTAGCAGCGGAAAATCGAGCAGCGTTGGTGCCCTATTTGCTCGAAGGCGTGGCAGGCAATCCTGCGTTGAATCTGCCGGACGGCATCCATCCGAATGCAGCTGGCCAAAAGGTCCTTGCTGAAAACGTCT
Organism: Verrucomicrobiota bacterium; assembly: GCA_003219945.1. GTDB lineage: Bacteria > Verrucomicrobiota > Verrucomicrobiia > Chthoniobacterales > UBA10450 > Udaeobacter. Next base: position 2,277 of record QHQV01000329.1, read on the forward strand.
GGCGCGTGCTTGAGCCGGTGGCGCGCGAAATGGCGGCGGGTAGGGGCGGTTCACCTGAACGGCCGACGGGCGACTGAGGTCAATCGCCCCTACCTTACGGAGACAACCGCTGCGCCTGTCTCACCCGTTAGATAAAAAGACACGATGGACCCTGCACGACCGACCGATCCCGATCCGGCTGATCCATTTTTTCCGGAACGCGCCGACCACGCGATCTTAGAAACCATTGAGATTGCCACTGAAGGTGAAGATTGCGATGAGTGCGTGCGCAAACTGCGACCGGTGCTGAAGAACGTTCCGGGAGTGCAAGACGTAAAACTCGATCTTCCGCACGAGCGCGTAGTCATAACATTCGACCCGCGCAAAACGCATGCGCCAGATTTGCACGATGCAATCTTGAAGAGCGGCTATAAACCGGCGCCGGTCGCCGATTGAGCGGTAGGGGCGGTCACCGAACCGCCCGCAGGCGATTGAGGTCAATCGCCTCTACCTGACACTGCCGGTTGCTGCTGCGTCAGGCAGTGAAACGTGCCGAGCCCCCAGATTAACTCGCGACAATCGATGCCGATTACGCGCCGATCCGGAAAACATTCGCGCAGGATGGATAATGCAGCTTCATCGTTCGCATCGGCAAACGTGGGTACAAGCACGCGTGTGTTTGCGATGTAAAAATTCGCATAGCTGGCTGGCAGATGTAAAAATTCGCATAGCTGGCTGGCAGTCGCAGTCCTTCGCGCACGATCTTGTTCGGCATCGGAAGTGTGCGGATGTCGAGTTTGCGACCACCGAGTTTCATCTCGCGTAGACGTTTGAGATTTTCCTGAAGCGGTTCGTAATTTTCGTCGTTGCGATCCTCTTCAACGACAGTTACGACACTTCGCTCGGATACAAACCGCGTGAGATCATCGATGTGACCATCGGTGTCGTCGCCAACAATGCCATCGCCGAGCCAGAGAATGTCGCTGACGCCGAGATAATCGCGCAGCCGTTGCTCGATCTCGTCGCGCGAAAGATTGGGATTCCGATTCTTGTTTAGCAGGCAGGACTCGCTCGTGAGTAATGCACCGCTGCCGTTCACGTCTATCGAGCCGCCTTCGAGCATCATGTGCGGATAGAAAACCGGCAGTTTCAGGATTTCAGCGAGACGTGTCGGCACCACTTCATCAAGATCAAACGGCGGATATTTGTTTCCCCACGCATTGTAACCCCAGTCCACCACGGCAAGGCTTCGCGGCACCATGGCTCGTTTGTGGGGACCCGATAAAAGGTGATCCGCTCCATGGGCAGGCCGCGCAAAACCGAGCGAGCTTCTGCTTGATGCGCCTCGTTGGAAACGTTGATGCAGACCTGCTCGGATTCGATCAACGCTTCGAGCATGGCGCGCAACGCAGGCAAGACGCGATCAAACGACGCGGGAAAACTGATCGCCTCCCGTCGCGGCCATGAGAGCCATGTGGCGGTGTGCGGTTCCCATTCCGCCGGCATGCGGTAGCCGAGCGCGGTTGGCGTCTGTGAGCTCATCAAGCCAACCTCGAACGCCCTACGCCTAACGTCTAACGCGCACCGCCGGATTCCAAATCGTCTCTAAGGCTGCCGTACAGACGCGGGTTTGTAGATCCCACCGACCATTGCGCCGACAATAACCATCTCAATGACGGCGCCGATGCTTCCGTAAACAATCAGTTTTCCGGGAATCGGTTGGACGGCATAAAAGCCGAGGCGCATCCCGATCGCTGCGATTTCCAGCAGGAGACCCAGCCGAATTCCTGCAATTATCCCGCCACCTGCGAAACCACTCGCGTAAATCATTACGAACGAAAAAACAACAAGAGCCTGTCCGATAATGATCCAGTGAAACAAACTAGCCATTTCAGTTTGCGACCGCCAAAGATTTGGCGTTTCGGCATAAACGTCTTTGAGCAAAATGCCGTTAAGCAGCCAACCCCAGACGAATAGGAAAATGTACGCGGCGATAAAAGCGATGATAAACCGTCTCATAAATTGCAGTTATATTGAATTGGAACAAAGGAGGGAAGTCCGCTCAAGCCGGTCAGCGCAACCGCTCCTTTACATACATAATTTGCCCAGTCGGCGGTTTATAGATGGCCCCGACGATTGCGCCTGCGACTGTGAATTGGATCACAGCGCCGGCGATCCAGCCGCAAAGGATTTTCAACGTTAATGGTTGGACTGCAAACGAGATTAAATGTGGCCCTGCGTACACTAATCCCACCAGTAGGCCCAGCATCGCTCCAGCGCCTGCGCGGCCGCTTGGAACATAGCGAGCGCACAGCAGCGTGAAAAAGAATGCCATGACGAAGTGACCGAGAGCCAGCCATCTGAAGTAGCTCTTAAGGTCGGCTTCCGGTCGCAAGAGCGTCGGCACTTCCCGATGCGTGTCGTGCATCAGCGTCGCGTACCAAAGGAAGCCGAACACGAAGAGGAAAACGAACGCCGCGATAAATGCGACGAAGAATTTGTTCCAATTCATAACTCTTTCTATTGAGGTTTTACTGTGGCCCGCTATTGGACCCGCGTACTTGCATGGCAACACCGCCGGCGAATGTCGATCCTCAACTTTCCCGCGCGAAAAATGACTGAATGTATCATTACCGCCGGGCTTCAGTCCGTGGCTAGACCACGCAGCCTCGTCAGCCGTTTTTTAACGGCTTCTTTGTTGCATCGTTTGGAGTCGCATCGTTCGGAAGGGGAGAAGCCGTTAAAACGGCTGATGCCCACTCGGGGCCAATCCACCGGCGTGAGGCCGGTGTTAATTAGAACGCGAGACAGAAGACCGCGCATGGCAGATCTACCGCCCTATTGGCCAGCGAAACGCGCGATGTCCGATCGCCAATCGCAAATCGGCAATCGGCACTCGAAAATTAGTTAACCCACCTACCGCCTTCGGAAATAAGGATCGGCAGTTCTTCCATCATGAACTGCGTCTTCCCGAGGGCGCCGATCATGTGGGTGCCAGTCGCGGCGTACCACTTCTTGGACATGCTCTCGCCCGTGTGGCAGCCCCAGCTCTTAACGTAAGCGCCGCGTGCGAAGGCACGGCGACTGATTTGTTTCAGATCGTTTTCGTGCAGCCAGGACTTACAAGCGCTATCGATGTTGTTGCTGTAATCGAACATGAAACAAGCACGGTTCGAATGACCGAAGTATTCGAAATCCGCGAT
>QHQV01000102.1 GCA_003219945.1 Verrucomicrobiota bacterium
CCTTTTGCCGAGACAAAAGAACAAGTGGGTGGGTGGGGAGTTGAGACGGAATTTGAGAAGGTCTTTCTCTGCGGCTCAAGCGCACACCGCGGCGGCGCAGTCAGCGGCATTCCTGGTCACAATGCCGCGATGAAGGTGCTGGAAACAATCAAGGCCGATTATGATCGGGCCTCGACTCGAGGAAAAAGCGGAAGCCATTGATCCTTCTACCACTCGCTAGGCGCCGCATTCTTGCTCTGTAATCGAAGCTGGCCAAGGTGTTGCTTTGGCCCTCGAGCGGGCGCGACCGTCTCGGGATTACTTCACCGGGACATTGATTGGAGGGGCGAGGTCATCCGAGCCCGATCACCCATCCGGCGTCGCAGAGCCTGCCCTGCGCTTGTCGCAGGAGCTCCGCACTCCGGCGACGTAAGCTGTCTCAGCCCCAATATTAATTCGCGCGAGCGACACGCTCACCACTAGACTCCTTCCGCATGAAAACGAGACCGCTCGTCGCGTTCCTGCTCTTTGTTGCCTCGATCACGTTCGCGGCCAGTCCCTCGCCGATTTCTACCGAAAGTTCGCCGGCTTCGCCATCAGCGACCACGGGCCAACCGCGCAATCTAAAACCGGAAGATTACGCCGGGTTGCGCGATGTGGACGAGCCAAAGTTTTCGGCGGACGGGAATCTCGTCGCCTATATCCTGAAAACGGCGGACCGGGAGAAAGACAAGGTGGCCGGCAACCTCTGGCTGGCGAAATGGGATGGCTCGGAAAATCGCCCACTCACACATGGAAACAATGCCCAGTCGCATCCGCGCTGGAGTCCGGATGGAAAATGGATCGCGTTCCTTTCGGGACGCGAAGACGAGAACGAGATCGATCAACTTTGGATCCTGCCGACCAACGGTGGTGAAGCCGAGAAGATTACGGACGCGAAAGGCGGCGTCGAGGATTTCGCCTGGTCGCCGGATTCAAAGCGTATTGTGCTCGTGGTGCGTGATCCGGATCCGCGCGAGCCGGAGAAGAAGGAAAAAGAGAAGAAGACCGTCCCGCCCCTGGTCATCAATCGTTTTCACTTTAAACAGGATATTGACGGCTATCTGACCGATCGCTGGTCGCACCTGCAATTGCTCGACCTGGCCACGCGCAAGATCGACATTCTCACCTCCGGTAAGCACGACGAATTTCTGCCGGCTTGGTCGCCGAACGGCAACGAGATCGCATTCGTGACGAAGCGGGGGGACGATCCCGACCGCACGGTTAATTGGGACGTCTGGGTGGTCGGCGCGAAACCGGGCGCGGCGGAGCGGCAAATTACCACCTCTCCTGAAGCCGACCCGGATCCTGACTGGGAAAGCGCGCCGGCTTGGAGTCCCGATGGTAAAACTATCGCTTACATCCACGGCGGCGATCCAAAGAAAGTCGAATATGCCGTGCACACTCTCGCCGTTATTCCGGCGGCGGGTGGTGAAGCGAAAGTGCTCACGCAAAATTTGGATCGCAACGTTGTTCAGCCGCATTGGTCCGCCGACGGCAAATCGATCTTCGTCTTGCTGGAGGATGACAGTGTGCAAACCCTACTGTGCATTCCAGTTTCCGGCGGCGCGCCCGAACCGGTGGTTGGCGGCCGGCGCAGCATCACCGCTTATGACGTGAGCAAGAATGGAAAAGTGATCGTGCGTTCGAGCACACCGGATCGCCCCTATGAAATCTTCGCAGCCGAGCAAAACGATCTGCGCAACCTAACCAAACAGAACGATGTGTGGTTGAAGCAGTTCAAACTCGCGCGCGTTGAGGAAACAAAATTCAAAAGCAAAGACGGCACCGAAGTGCACGGCTTTTTCGTTCACCCTGTCGATCTTGCCGCCGGGGTGAAGCCGCCTGCGATATTGCGACCGCACGGCGGTCCGGCATCGCAATTTGCGAATGAGTTCGAGTTTGAGATGCAAGTTTTTGCCGCCAACGGTTACGCCGTCATCATGCCGAATCCGCGCGGCTCCACTGGTCGTGGCGAAGAATTCGCCCTCGGCATCTTCGCCGCCTGGGGGAGTGTCGATCTCGAGGACGATCTCGCGGCGGTCGATGCCGCGGTTGCGGGCGGCCTGGTCGATCCCAATCGTCTTGGCGTGGGCGGTTGGAGTTACGGCGGGATTTCCACGAACTATCTGATCGCCAGCACCACACGTTTCAAAGCCGCCTACAGCGGCGCATCGGCCTCGAACGGAGCTGGGCATGCCGTGGAAAAACACGGACACCTACCTGAAGCTTTCTTATCCATTTCTCCACGCCGACCGGATCAAGACACCGACGCTATTTCTGTGCGGCGGGAACGATTTCAATGTCCCGCTGCTCAACAGCGAACAGATGTATCAAGCCCTGCGCAGCCTCAACGTTCCCACCGAACTCATCATCTATCCCGGCCAATTCCACAGCCTCAAGAAACCGAGCTACCTCATCGACCGCTACAAGCGCTGTCTTGATTGGTACGCGAGGTGGATCACGGCGAGGGCTGCGCAATAAAAGTCCGGTACTAGGAAGGTGATGACCGCCGTCTATGCTTTGCGTAGGCAGCGACAGTCCCGCGCTTTGGTGAGCCTATGCGTTGGGGTTGGTCAAGGCGTTGCTTTGGCCCTTAAGCGGGCCTAAGCTGTTACGACAAACGAAGAACCGTTCTTGGCTAGCGGCGGCGAAAAGAAACCGGATTCCTGCTAACGCGGCGTGATGCCCTCGGCGAGATCGACGTGAAAGTT
>QHQV01000243.1 GCA_003219945.1 Verrucomicrobiota bacterium
ACTGATGTGGTGCTCCATGCCCTCGACATCATGATGGATAACCCGGTCGTCTACACCGAGCAGTCTGAGAAACTCAGTAAGTAGCTTGTGTCGTTGGGCGATTCTGCGGGCCAGTTTTTTACCTGCGGCGGTTAAAATAAGCCCACGGTACTTCTCATATTTGAGAAGTCCCTCGGCATCGAGGCGTTGAACCATGTTGGTGACGCTCGCCTGCGAAATTTTTAAGGCAGCCGCGATATCGATCACTCTGGCGTATCCCTTGGAATTGATGAGTTCAAGGATACGCTCCAAGTAATCCTCCGCAGCGGTGGAAGAGCTAGGCGGGGATTGAGACGCCTTTTTGTTTCGCATGCCAGCGAACATAAAAGCATCGCCGCAACAGTCAACTAAAGATTGTCTCTTGACAGAATAATAGATGATAATAAGTAAGTTAGCTTTACCTAAGGATTCTTTTAACCCCATTTATGGCGCAGCCGGAAATAGCAGCTACAGCAAGACCTCGCGCGGCCTGGCGACGGACGGGCGGTCAGGTGTCTTTGCCGGAGGTCCATCGCACCATCCTTGTGCCAGAGACGGCGTCCTTCTGGAGGAAGCTCATGGCATTCTCCGGTCCAGGATTCCTGGTCGCCGTAGGGTATATGGATCCGGGCAACTGGGCGACCGATTTGGCCGGCGGCGCACGGTTCGGCTACTCGCTTCTATGTGTCATCATGATTTCCAATCTGATGGCGATACTGCTTCAGCATTTGTGCATCAAGCTCGGCGTCGCCACAGGCCGCGACCTCGCCCAGGCGTGCCGCGACCATTACCCGCGACCGCTCGTCTGGTTTCTCTGGATTCTGTGCGAGATTGCTATCGCTGCTTGCGATCTGGCTGAAGTGGTTGGCTCGGCGATCGCGCTGCAGTTGCTGTTCGGCATTCCGCTGGTGTGGGGCTGCCTCATCACCGCGCTAGATGTGCTCGCTGTTCTTTATCTCCAAAATAAAGGTTTTCGTTACGTTGAAGCGCTTGTCATCACGTTAATCGCGACTATCGGCACGTGTTTCGCGCTGGAGCTAATTTTTTCCAACCCGAGCATTATAGGGGTTGCTCTTGGCTTCATCCCCGGGCCACACGTCGTCACAAATCAGGAAATGCTTTACGTCAGCATCGGCATCCTTGGGGCCACCGTGATGCCGCACAATCTGTATTTGCACTCGTCCATTGTGCAGACGCGGAAATTCGAGCAGACGCCGGAAGGGAGGCGCGAAGCTATCACGTTTGCAACCATCGATTCGAGCGCGGCGCTCATGTTCGCATTGTTTATTAATGCTGCGATCCTGATTCTTTCGGCGGCCGCTTTCCATTGGTCCGGGCATCAGGATGTAGGCGAAATTCAGGACGCGTACAAACTGCTCAGTCCATTGCTTGGTGTTGGCCTCGCCAGCATACTGTTTGCCGTCGCGTTGCTCGCGTCCGGGCAAAACTCGACTCTTACCGGCACGCTTGCCGGCCAGATAGTAATGGAAGGTTTTCTCAACATACGAATTACGCCGTGGCTGCGGCGTCTCATCACGCGGCTTATAGCGATCGTACCCGCAATCGTGGTGATCGGTGTTTTCGGAGAAGGCAAAACGACGGAATTGCTGATTGCCAGCCAGGTCTGTTTAAGCATGCAACTCGGGTTCGCGGTGTGGCCGCTAATGCGGTTTACGAGCGAAAAAGCGAAAATGGGTGACTTCGCGAACCCCGTCTGGATAAAAATTCTGGGCTGGATGACTGCCGGTATTATCATTGTGCTGAATGTGAAGCTGCTCTTGGACACGTTTCTGCCGGACGCCGTGCTGAAAGCGCTCTACGGTTCGCTTGGGCTGCCCTCTTCCAAATGATGATTCACAGCCGATCTAACTGTTAAGAATCCAACGATTTTAGGGTGGCGAAGCGATGTATCACAACATATTGATCCCGCTTGAGAACAGTCCGGCTGACGCGACTATCCTTGCTCACATCAAGCCGCTGGCACGCATGACTGGCGCAAAGCTGCTGCTTGTTCATGTGGCTGATGGGTGGGTGGCACGGAATTTCAATCAACTCCAACTTGCCGAGAGCCAGGAGATGAAGGAAGACCGGGTATATTTGGAAAAACGGCAGCGCGAACTAACTAACGAAGGCTTTTCCTGCGACGCAATGCTCGCGTTGGGCGAGCCGTCTGATGAAATCATCAAGCTCGCCCGCGAGAAAAATGTCGATCTGATCGCCATGACTACACATGGGCACCGCTTCATTAGTGACGTTCTATATGGGGCGACTGCCGACAAGGTGCGTCATGCGGTCGATATCCCAGTACTTCTCGTGCGCGCGAAATAAGTGCAGCGGCATTGATGGGAAACGCGTGTTCCGCTGATTCTGCGCTTGACACAAACGCGGCCCCAACGACGTAAAACGCGCGTGAAAACCCTGTTCCTGACTAACGAGTATCCGCCGCACATCTATGGTGGCGCGGGCGTGCACGTTGGCTATTTGTCGCGAGAATTGGCAAAAACAATCCCCGTCGAAGTGCGTTGCTTTGGCAACCAGCGTCTTGAAGAAGGTAATCTCAAGGTCATCGGCTTCGAGTTGGATACGAGTAATTTCACATGCCCAAAGCCGTTGCGTTCTGCGTTCGGCGCGGTGCGGCGTTGCACGGATTTCAATACCATGAACATCGACTCCGATCTCGTGCATTGTCACACGTGGTATAGCCACTTTGGCGGCATTCTGGCCAAAAAGAACTACGGTTTACCGCTCGTCATTACTGTTCATTCGCTCGAGCCGCTTCGGCCGTGGAAACGGGAACAGCTCGCAGGAGGCTACGAGTTCTCACTTTGGGTCGAGAAAACCGCGCTCGAAATGGCTGATGCGATTATCGCAGTCTCCGCTGAAACGAAGCGCGACATCGAGCGGCTGTTCAACGTCGACCCGGCGCGAGTGCACGTGATCCACAACGGAATCGATTTGAACCAATATCGTAAGGTCGATTCAACTGGCGCCCTCAAGCGTTACGGTATCGATCCGGCCAAGCCATATCTTCTTTTTGTGGGGCGGATCACGCGCCAAAAAGGATTTCAGCATCTGGTGCGCGCAATCCAGTTCATGGATCGCGATTTCCAGATCGCGCTGTGTGCAGCCGCGCCAGACACACCACAACTGGGCGAGGAAATGCGGATTGCTGTCGAACGCGCCGAAGCGCAGCGGCCGGGAATCATCTGGATCAATGAAATGGTCGATCAACAGAGTGCGTGTGAGCTTTACTCGCACGCTGCGGTCTTCGTTTGTCCGTCGATCTACGAACCGTTTGGAATCATTAACTTGGAAGCGATGGCCTGTGAAACTTCCGTAGTTGCCAGTGCCGTTGGCGGAATTAAGGAAGTCGTTATTGACGGCGAAACCGGTTTCCTCGTCCCGCTTGAGCAAATGAAGGAGAGTCCGTTCGAAGCGATAGATCCCGAAAAATTCGCGCGCGATCTCGCGGAGCGCGTGAATGAGTTGATGAGAGATCGACAACTCCGGGAACGTTTTGGCAAAGCCGGGCGCAAACGAGTCGAGGAGAATTTTAGTTGGGGTGCAATCGCAGAGAAGACAAAGACGCTTTACGCGTCGTTGTTGTCATCCTGAACCAAGCGAAGCTGAGTCGAAGGATTCCGCAGAACTCCGTGAAGTAATGCAACGGCATCCCTCGACTTCGCTCGGGATGACACGCGTTCGCGCTGATGGCAACTTGAACCCGTCATGTTCGTCGATCGGGTAAAAGTTTTTGCGCAGGCGGGAAAAGGCGGGCGCGGGTGCGTCAGTTTTCGGCGAGAAAAATTTGTGCCGAAGGGCGGGCCAGACGGCGGCGATGGCGGGCGTGGTGGTAACGTGATCCTGCGGGCGGATCGGCACGTCGATAATCTCGCAAACCTTTTCTACGAGCCGCTGATTAAGGCGAAGAACGGCGGGCACGGGATGGGAAAGAAAATGAGTGGTCGCGCCGGCGCGGACAAAATCGTGAAGGTTCCGGTGGGGACGGTGGTTTGGCCGGCGGAAGAAGAAAAACACGCAACGTCCACCGTCCAACCTCCAACGTCGAATTCAGAGCAATTGCCGATTGGCAATCGGCAATCGGCAATTCCAGTTACGGATCTCGCGCGTGATGGGCAGGAATTCGTATTATGTCGCGGCGGAGGAGGGGGGAAGGGAAATGTGCATTTCAAAAGCTCGCGCAACCGCGCGCCGCGCCAATACACAGAAGGCGAAGAAGGTGAACAGGGACGTTTCCTGCTTGAGCTGCGGACCATCGCCGACGCGGGATTGGTTGGGTACCCGAATGCTGGTAAATCAACCCTGTTACAGAAAATTTCGGCGGCGCGACCGAAGGTCGCCGCCTATCCATTTACGACGCTTCACCCGATCGTCGGCGTAATTGAATTTCCAGGTTATCGACGCGCCACGGTTGCGGATATTCCCGGTTTGATCGAAGGTGCGCACCGTGGACTCGGGTTGGGTCACGAATTTCTTCGCCACATTACACGCTGCCCCGTCTTAATTTTTATGGTGGATATCGCCGGAAGCGAGGGACGCAATCCGGCCGAAGATTTGCAGAAGCTTCGCCGCGAAATCGATCTCTACGATCCGACCTTGTCGTCGCGCGCGTGGTTCGTAGTTGCCAACAAAATGGATTTGGCCGGTGCGACAGAAAATTTAAAAGCGCTGCAAGAGAGATTCCCGAAGCTCCAGATAATTCCGACTTCGGCAGCCAAAGGAGAAGGAATCGAGGCTTTGAAGCAGGCGTTGGCAACACGAATAACCGACCCCGAAGAGACTGCTTCGGCGGCGATTTGATGTGGACAAGGGGAGCATCCCTAGCGAAACTGGGCGCTGTGTTATGGGAAGGCGGGTTGTAGCGAGTTATTGTTCCAGTTTTCTGAAGTCGGAGATGTTGCACATTTATCGGCAGGTAAAGGCGCTGCGCGGCGTGCACACTTTTGTCGTCACCAAAGAAGTCCAGAATGCTGAGCGATTTCCGTTTGACGACATCGAGGTGATTCCGAAGCGGCGCACTAACCTGCTTGTGCACGGTTGGTTGAAATTCGTCGAACGGCGGCCGCCGATTGTTTATCGCGGCGAGTATCAAACGCTGGACTCATTGTTGAGGCGCCACGGAGCTGATCTGATGCACATTTATTTCGGCCATACCGGCGTGCACCTGCTTCCGTTTATCGAACAATGGCACAAACCGTGCGTTGTATCTTTCCACGGCGCAGACGTCGCGCATAAACCAGAGATTAAAGATTATCCCGGCAAACTGCGGCGTCTTTTCAATGCCGTCCCGCTCGTGTTCGCCCGTTCTCAATCGCTCGCCGATCGACTGACTCAACTCGGGTGCCCCCAGGAAAAACTTCGCATTAATCGCACTGGAATCCCGCTGGATGAGTTTCCACTGGTGGACAGAGAATCGCCGCGAGACGGCAAATGGAAGGTCGTGCAGGCGTGCCGGCTAATCCCCAAGAAAGGCGTGGCAACGAGCTTGCGCGCTTTTGCAATTTTCAAGAAGGACTACCCTAACGCGGAATTTGTGATTGCCGGCAAAGGCCCGTTGCAGCCGGAGTTGGAAATGCTTGCCGGCGGCCTCGGCATTGCCAGAGACGTGCATTTTGTGGGCTTTCTTTCGCAACGAAAGCTGCACGAACTTTACGCCAGTGCACATCTGTTTTTGCATCCGAGCGAAATTTCCCCCAATCAAGACCAGGAAGGTGTGCCGAACTCAGTGCTGGAAGCGATGGCAACAGGTTTGCCGGTCGTTGCCACGCGTCATGGTGGAATACCCGAAGCAGTCGATCACGGGCGCACCGGATTTCTGGTGGCGGAGGAGGATCACGTTGCTTTAGCAAACGCGATGCAATTAATCGTCGGTTCTCCGGTGCTGTTGCAGGAAATGGGAGCGCGCGCGCACGCAAAGATAAAGGAACGGTTCGGCCAGGAAACGCAGATCGATCGCTTGGAGTCGTTTTACGAAGAAGCGATCACGATGAACGGGGTGGCTGAACACGTGGACGCTAGACCAATCGCTCGCATCGCTCCGCAGTTTGCCGAACGTTTGCCGGCGAAATAAGTGCGCCTTTAGAATTTTGTTTGTCATCAGGGTAAAACGCGCTTTGGTATGCGCGTTCAAGTTGTAGCCGGGGCAGCTTTCTCGCCGTAGTTTGGGAGGTGTGGACGAAGGCGAATGATCCCGGCAGGCCGGTATCACCGATGCTGGTTACAGCTGCTTATAAAATGCGCAATCGTTGTTTACTGATATCAATCCTGGCATTGGCCTCCAGCGCAATGCTTGCGACGTCAACCTTTGCAGCCGAAGCGGGTACGACTGAGCACGAGGGCGTCTCGTTAAAACCGCAAATGCTTGTTCAGTTAGGCGGCTTTGGAATTACAAACTCGATGCTGGTGACCTGGATTGTCGCTGCCGGCATCATCGTTTTTTCACAAATCGCAACCCGGCGGGTCAAGGCGATCCCGAGCGGGATTCAAAATTTTTGGGAGTGGTTGGTTGAGGGTTTGCACAATTTCTTGGAAAACATCATCGGCCGTGATCTCGTGAAAAAGGGATTTTGGTTTTTTGCGACGGTTTTCATTTTTATTTTGTTCGTGAACTGGTTCGGACTGATTCCGGGAATCGGAACAATAGGCTGGGGTCACTACGACGGTTCGGGAAATTTCCATGTCGATCGGCCGTTACTACGCGGTGGCAACGCGGACCTGAACATGACGACCGCGATGTCGGCCATATTCTTCGTGATGTGGTTCGTCTGGGCGATTCAGGCCAACGGCGTCGGAGGATTCTTGAAAGAATTGTTTGGCCCAAAAGGTGAGACGACCGGTGTCGTGAAGATCCTGATGGCCGTCATTTTTTTCGCCGTTGGCTGGCTCGAAGTGATCTCCATTATATTTCGACCGATCGCACTCAGTTTTCGATTGTTCGGAAATATTTATGCCGGCGAAAGCATTCTCGAAGCGATGTCCACGATGATTCCGTGGCTGTCACCGATCCTGCCAATTCCATTCTATTTCCTCGAAGTGCTTGTGGGATTTGTGCAGGCGCTCGTTTTCATGCTGCTGACTGCGGTTTTCACAATGTTAATTGCAGAACACCAGGAGGGTCCGGAGCACGCGCATTGATTTTTCGACGATCTCATGACGAGGTCGCTAAACCACTAAACTAAATATGATACTACCAATACTAGCAGAACTGGGCGGAAGCATTCACGTTGGGCTTGCCGCGATGGGCGTCGGAATCGGAATCGGCTTGACCGGCCTGGGAATGACAAGCGCGGTCGGTCGCAATCCAGGTGCGTTCACGCAAGTGCTCGTGCACGGAATTCTCGCCATCGCGTTGACTGAGGCGATCGTGTTCTACGCTCTCTATCTCGTTCACTAATCTTCAGCAGGGAGGCAATCGAATGTTGCACCCGAGATTTAGTTTATGAACCTGATTATTGCCGCCAGCAGCGGAGGCATCACCGACATCTTGCGCGAAACAGCTGAAACCTTCGGCTGGAATTGGAAGTTGTTTCTGTCGCAGGTCATCAGTTTCTGCATCGTCGCATATCTTTTGCAGCGCTTCGCTTACAAACCAATCCTTGCTGTACTCGAGGAGCGACGCCGCAAGATTGAAGAGGGCCAGATCAACGCGGAAAAAATCAAGAAGGAACTCGCGGAAGCAGAGAAGCGTTACCAGGAAATCGTCGCGAAGGCCAATGCGGACGGGCAGAGAATGATCGATGAAGCGCGAGAAAGCGCGGCGCATCTATCCGAGCGCAAGCAGCAGGAGGCTATTACGGCAGCCGAGCAGATCATCGCCAAAGCGCGTGAGGCCGCAGCGATCGAGCACGATCGCACAATGGAATCTCTGAAGCGGGAGCTTGGGCGGCTCGTAGTCGACACTACGGCGAAGGTCACCGGCAAAGTGTTGACCCAGGATGATCAACGACGTTTGCAGGAAGAAGCAGCTCGAGAAGTCGCCTGATGAAGCTGAACAAGGAAATTCGTCAACTGTCACGCAAGATGCTTCAGGCAAGTTTCACTGATGGTCAGCTTGACCCTGGCAGGATCGCTTCGCTGGTCGATTCGCTTGTGACGCGCAAGCCACGCAATTACATCGACGCACTAAAAAACTATAAACGTTTGCTCCGGCTCGAATTGGAGAAGCGCCATGCCAGAATCGACACCGCAAGCGAAGTGGACCCCGCGATACGCTCAGAAATTGAGGCCAATCTGAAGAGCAAATATGGCAACGACCTCTCAAGTGAATTTCACGTTGATCCCCAGCTTCTTGGTGGAATGCGGATCCGCGTCGGAAATGATGTTTGGGACGGAAGCGTGCGCAATCGCCTCGAACGCCTTCAGCACGAACTATAAAATTCAAACCATGAGCACCATACTCGAAGAGATCGAATCGAAAATTGAAGAGCTAAAAACATCCACGTCCAAGAGCAACGTGGGCATTGTGCGCGAGACCGGCGACGGCGTCGCGCGCGTCGAGGGTCTTAGCGACGTGATGCTCAATGAAATGATCGAGTTTCCGAACGGCGTGTACGGTCTTGCACTCAACCTCGAAGAAACTGAAGTCGGCGCGATCTTGTTAGGCGACAACACGCTAATTGAAGAAGGCGACGAAGCTAAAACGACTGGCCGACTCCTTTCGGTTCCCGTCGGTAAGGCACTTCTTGGACGCGTGGTGAACACACTCGGTCAGCCGCTCGATGGTAAAGGCCCCATCAAAAGCGACACATTTTATCCGCTGGAAAAAATTGCGCCGGGCGTGATCAAGCGTCGCAGCGTGAATCAGCCGGTTCAAACCGGAATCATGCCTATCGATACGATGATTCCAATCGGACGCGGTCAGCGCGAGCTAATCATTGGCGATCGCGCCACGGGTAAAACGACGATTGCGATAGACAGCATCATCAGTCAGGCGCGGTTGAATAAGGCCGCCGAGGATGCGGGCGACAAGAATTATCGGCCGCTCTACTGCATTTACGTCGCAGTTGGGCAGAAGAATTCCAATGTAGCGCGAGTGCTCGGTGTTCTCGAGAAAGAGGGCGCCATGCCTTACACGACAATCATCTCCGCGCCCGCGTCAGACACCGCGACTAATCAATATCTGGCGCCGTTCGCTGGCGCTGCAATGGGCGAGTGGTTCATGGATAACGGGATGGACGCGCTGATCATTTACGATGACTTATCAAAGCACGCAGTGGCTTACCGTCAGGTGTCGCTGGTGCTGAAACGGCCTTCAGGGCGCGAAGCGTATCCGGGTGACGTGTTTTATCTGCATTCGCGGTTGCTCGAACGCGCTGCACGCATGAGCGACGAATTCGGCGGCGGCTCATTGACGGCCCTGCCAATCATCGAGACCCAAGCTGGGGACGTGTCCGCTTACATCCCGACGAATGTCATCTCAATCACCGACGGACAGATTTATTTGGAGACTGATTTATTCTATCAAGGCGTTCGACCGGCAATTTCGGTCGGTTTGTCCGTTAGCCGCGTTGGCTCCGCGGCCCAGATCAAGGCGATAAAGCAAGTCGCGGGCAAAGTGAAGCTCGATTTAGCACAGTTTCGCGAGCTCGCTGCGTTTGCACAATTTGGTTCAGACCTCGATGCCGCCACAAGAGCGCGACTCGATCGTGGTCAACGCATTGTCGAGCTCTTTAAGCAAAAACAGTACAACCCAATTTCGGTGGAAGAACAAGTGGCTGTGATGTGGGCGATGCAAAACGGCTACATCGACGCTGTTCCTGTCGAGCGGGTCAAAGAATATCAACTGAAGCTTCAGGATTGGCTGCAAACTCGCAAAGGAAGTTTGCTCCAAACGATTCGCGAGAAAAAGGAAGTCGATAAGGACTTGGAGGCGCAATTGAAAGCGGCGCTCGACGAATTTAAGACTGGGTGGCGGTAAATCTAACCAGACATTTAGATGGCGAACACTCAGGACATACGGCGCCGGATCAAATCGATCCGCAACACCGCGCAAATCACCAAAGCAATGCAAATGGTGGCTGCGTCCAAGATGCGTAAAGCGCAGCAGCATGCCCTCGCCGGACGCCCTTATGCCGCATTGATGAATAAGGTTCTTGTTTCCTTGCAAAACCGGACAGATCCAAGATTTCATCCACTCCTTGCCATCCGTCCACTCCAGAAGGAGTTGGTGTTAATTATCAGCACGGACAAGGGACTCTGTGGAGCATTGAACACGAATCTCTTTCGCGAAGCGGCGAACTTTGATCCGGCTAAGACAAATTTTGTGGTAACGGGAAAGAAGGCCAGACAATTCATCGCGCGCACAAAGCGTGAACTGTTGGCAGATTTTGAGTTGAAAGATTCGCCCAGCTTCGTTGAGGCGAAGCCAATCTCGAAATTCTGCATGGAAAAATTTCTGAGGCGGGAAGTCGATAAGGTCTCGGTGCTTTACACGCATTTCATCAACACAATTAATCAGCGCACCGTCGTGCAGACATTGTTACCGATCAGCAGCTTTGATTTGCCAAAGGGGGAAGGTGCTCAAGGGGAAACTAAAGGAGTCGATCCGATGATTGGGTACATATTTGAGCCCAGTGCCGAGGTCGTGCTCGATTCGGTACTTCCATATTATATTTCCTACCAGGTCTTTCAGATGATCCTCGATGCACGCGCGTCTGAGCACAGTGCTCGCATGGTGGCGATGAAGAATGCCACAGACAACGCCAACCAATTCATTAAGGATCTGACGCTCGAGTATAATAAAATGCGCCAGGCCAGTATCACTACCGAGTTACTCGAAATTGCCACGGCACAAATGGCGCTCGCTGGGTAAACAAGTTTTATGAATAAAGGAAACATAGTTCAAGTGATTGGTCCCGTGGTGGATGTCGAATTTCCGGACGGAAAAGGGCTGCCGAGAATTTACAACGCTCTGGAAATTGAATACGAGGTTCACGGACAGCCAACGAAGCTAACGCTCGAGGTTCAGCAGCATCTCGGCGAAAACTGGGTGCGCTCCATCGCTATGTCTTCCACCGAAGGGTTGAAGCGTGGAATGAGCGTAACCGATACGGGCAGCCCAATCACCGTGCCGGTAGGCGAAGCAGTGCTCGGACGCCTCTTCAATGTGACGGGCGATACTATCGATAACCGTGGTCCGGTCAAATACGAAAAGCGTTACCCCATTCATCGCCCTGCACCTTCGCTTACGGACCAAGACACAAAGGCGCAGATCCTTGAAACTGGCATCAAAGTTATTGATCTCGTGTGCCCGTTCTCGAGAGGCGGCAAAGTAGGTGCATTTGGCGGCGCGGGCGTCGGCAAGACCGTTGTCATCCAGGAGCTGATCAATAACATCGCGATGAAGCATGGCGGAGTGTCGATGTTTGCCGGCGTAGGCGAACGAAGCCGTGAAGGGAACGATCTTTACAAGGAAATGAGCGAGGCGGGCGTGATCGATCAAAAGGATTTGTCGAAATCGAAGGTCGGGATGGTATTCGGTCAGATGAACGAACCGCCAGGCGCGCGTTTGCGCGTCGCTCTTTCGGCGCTGGCAATGACCGAATATTTTCGCGACGAACGTAATCAGGACGTTCTGCTTTTTATCGACAACATCTTTCGATTCTCACAAGCGGGGTCAGAGGTGTCAGCCTTGTTAGGCCGAACGCCAAGCGCCGTTGGTTATCAGCCGACGCTCGCTGCTGAGATGGGCGATTTGCAGGAGCGAATTACATCAACGAACAAGGGATCTATCACGTCGTTCCAGGCCGTTTATGTTCCGGCAGACGACCTGACAGACCCAGCTCCGGCAAACACATTCGCGCACTTGGATTCCACCATCGTGCTTGAGCGTTCCATCGCCGAGCTTGGGATCTATCCGGCAGTCGATCCACTGGCGTCGACATCGAAAGCGTTAGCGCCGGAGGTGGTGGGCGAAGAACATTACAACGTTGCCCGAGGCGTTCAGCGCGTTTTGCAACGTTACAAGGATTTACAGGACATCATCGCAATTCTTGGAATGGATGAATTAAGTCCAGAGGACAAGCTCACCGTACATCGCGCTCGGAAAATTCAGCGGTTCCTCAGCCAGCCCTTTCACGTGGCGGAAGTTTTCACAGGCTTCAAGGGGCAATACGTGCCCGTTGCCGAAACAGTCCGAGGCTTCAAGGAAATTCTCGACGGCAAACATGACGAGGTGCCGGAGCAGAATTTCTACATGAAGGGCGGAATCGATACGATTAATGAGGGTTGAAGCGTTGAAGGGTTACAAGCGATCTTCTATTGTCATTCTGAGCGAAGCGAAGAATCTCGGATTAATTTCGAGCCGATCCTGTTACGGAAATAAATCAGAGATGTTTCGCCTCGCTCAACATGACAGGCACGATTCGCGAAATGTTGGCGGTTTAATCGCCGATTCACGTGACCACTAAATTTGCCGAATCAAAACCATGGCTACATTGAAGCTCGAGATCGTAACGCCTGAAGAAAAAATTTATTCCGAGGACGTAGAGATGGTGACGCTGCCGGGGTCGGAGGGCGAGCTTGGTGTTTATCCGAAGCACGTCCCGCTTTTGACCACATTGAATCCTGGCGAACTGCGCGTCCTAAAAAGCGGCCGAGAAACCATGATGGCCATTGGCGAAGGGTTTGTGGAAATCAAAGGAGACGCGGTTTCGGTGCTAACCGACATGGCGCTCGAATCGGAGAAAATCGATATTGCTACAGCCGAGGCCGCAGTGGAGCGCGCGAAAGCGGCGATGAAAGAAGATCATACTGCCGAAGAAGTAGCTGCCATCCAGGCTTCGCTGCAAAAAGCGCTGGCCCAGTTGCAAGTGAAACGTCGCCGCCGCGGGTAGATCTCTGGGGAGCGCACGCGCCTCGCGTGCTGGCGATGGCGCCCTCGCCATCGCGAACTTTTTCTGTTACAAGGCTTCAATGCAGTCGCCAGAAACCCTAGGCATCGTCGCCGGCAACGGCGTCTACCCGCGGTTGATCGCAGACGCAGCGGGCAAAGCCGGCGTTGGAAAAATCGTCGCTGCCGCTTTCACGGATGAGACGGATCCGACGCTCGAGCAACACGTGGAGCTAGTCGAGTGGATGCGCGTTGGGCAACTAGGTCGCCTTCTAAAATTTTTCCGCAGCCAGGGAATTCATCACGCGATCATGGCGGGCCAAATTGCGCCGAAAAATCTTTTCGATCTCCGGCCCGATTTGAAGGCGCTGATGCTGCTGGGCAAACTGAAAGAGCGCAACGCCCAATCAATTTTTGCCGCAATCGCAGACGAACTCGCGAAAGTCGAGGTCGCTCTTCTCCCAGCCACAACCTTTCTCGAGGATTCGCTGGCGCAGCCGGGACTGATTGCTGGACCGAAATTGTCACATCGCCAAGAGCACGACGTCGAGCTTGGCTGGGATGCGGCGAAAGAAATTGCCCGACTCGATATCGGGCAAACAATCATAATCAAAAACGGCACGATCGTTGCCGTCGAAGCTTTGGAAGGAACAAACGAGGCTATCAAACGCGGTGGAACGCTTGCACGTGAAAGCGCCGTCATGGTGAAAGTTAGCAAACCAAATCAGGATGTGCGTTTCGACGTGCCAGTAATCGGTGTGGAAACAATTCGCGTTGCTGCTGAATCGGGAGTGCGCGTCATTGCTGTTGAAGCCCGTAAGACCTTGCTGCTCGAGCGCGACGCCGTTATTGCCTTGGCGGATACCATGAATGTGTCAGTCGTTGCGCGGTGATCCTGTACTGCTCCGACGCCTTCGCTGGTGCTTGATTCGATATGTGAGGAAACATTCATTGCCGACCGTGTGCATCTCGACCAACCAGCAATGCACGCTGGCGGGAAGAAATTCCTTGCTCAGACCTGTCAGCGTAGGCGCCTTGCCTCCGCCGAACATATACGGCGCGATTGTCAGATTGAGCTGATCGATGAAGCCTTGTTCCAACAAGGATCGAAAAAGAGTCGGGCCGCCTTCACATGCAACCGTGCGGACGTTGTATTGATTCCGCAAAGTTTTCAGCATCGCAGCGAGATCGACCTCCGTGGTATTCGTTAGGTGCAGCGTTGCCGTTTTACGCAAGGCCTCCTGATTTTTAGGAGGCATCCGTTTAGTTGAAAAAATAATAATGGGCGAAATGCCGAATTGAAAAATCTTCAGTCGATCATCGATTCTGCCTTTGTTCGACACGATCACGCGAATCGGAGAGCGAGATTGACCGCGCTTGATCCTCAATTCCTGGAGTTCTGCCGGCACTCCGAGCCGCACGTTATCGCGTTCCAGACTTGTATGCCCGAGAAGAACCGCATCCGCTACAGCCCGCTGGCGAAACAAATGCAGCTTGTCTTCACGCGAAGTGAAATCTACTGGCCCAAAATTCTTCGTCGTGACTTTCCCGTCGGCGGTCATTGCAAAAGTGGCAATGACGAATGGGCGATTGCGAATCTGGGAACGGTCGTTGTGCGGCGACGGTCGGGACACTAAGGCCCCTCCCACATTGTTACTCCGGTTCGCCGAGCTCATGTTCCAGCGTGACAACTTCCTCTTCCATTTCGCGGAGTTTCACGTGTTCCGCTGCGCCACTCGGCTTGTAAAACAGGTAAACAAGAGCGCCCGGAAGACAGCAAACGAGAATAATAACGAAGCTCAGAGATCCGATGAGAATGGCTTTTGCTTCCGGAACGCCACAGAGCCCGTTGAGCATGATCTGCAAAACTTTTTCACGAAGCCCGATTCCGGCGAAACTGATCGGCAAAGCCGAGATCGTTCGTTCAACCGGCATGATGGAAAAGAAATCAACCAGCGGCACCCGGACACCCAACGCATACGCAGCAAACAGGAAAGCTGTAAACGTTGCAAGATGCGCAATGATCGATGCGCCAAACGCAACAAGGGACGCCCGCCAATGACGCGCATAGAGATGATACGCCGCGAAGATCTCAATTAGTTTGTCGCGTCCCGGAAAATGTGCCGGAAAATAATGGAACAGTTTAAATCCACTGATGACGAACGTCGCAATCAGGAAGGCAACCGACGCGCTCAAAAGAATGAGCAACAGCCAAAGTAAATTTCGGGTCTGCGGTTTCTGGGAAAGAAAATCATATCGCAACGCGATCAGGGTGGCCGTAACGGCAACGAGGGCAACGAGTCCGATGAATCGATCGAAAACTACCGCCAGCAGCGCGCCGGCTTTCTTGTCAGGCGTTTCCTTCAGCAGGTAATAGCTTTTGATGATGTCGCCGCCCGTGCCTCCGGGGAGAAATTGGTTGTAAAATATCCCGATGAAAAAGAGTCCGGTCAGGCGCGGGACACTGAGGTGAATCTTTTGCACTTTCAGCAAAACGTGCCAGCGAAACGCGGCTGCTGCCTCCACCACCACATAGGCCAACATCGCCATCAGAACCCAGCGATACTCCGCGTTCCGGAGTGCCTCGACCATCTGGGCGCGCCGGTTTGGGTCGTGATAAACCCAATACAGCACCCCGACGGTGACGGTAACTTGGAAAATTGTAACCAGAATCTTCTTCATTCGTCAAAGCGTTCCTTCCAGATTCGAACCGACTGGCGAATCGCCTCCGCCGTTGTGTTCGGACTCATCTCCCAGACAAATAAACAGTTCGTGGGAAGAAGCGGAACAAGTTTATCGAAATCTATCGTCCCTGTAAAAGGCGCTTCATGGTCTCTGGCCGGCCACACGCAATCCTGCACGTGGCAGCCAAAGACCCTGGAGCCGACCGTGCTTAGCCATTCAGCGTGATCAATGAATCCCAAATTCTCCTTAATTTGTGAGTGACCGAAGTCATGCCAGTAGCCGACCTGCTCCGAATTCAATTCATCCAGCAAGCTCGGCAACTCGCGTTCGCTTGGAATTTCTTCGTAACCGCGCCGGCATTCTAGGGCGATCCAGACGTTTTTCGAAGCCGCATGCTCAACGATACGGTCCATGCAACCCTTCACCCGCTGCAAATGAACGGGCGCGCGTCGTTCGCGCGTTTCCACCGCTTTTATTTTCGCTCGTACGTATCCGCGAGAGAGGTGCTTGCCCTCTTTCGTCATCTCGATCAATCGATCGGTAATCGGGCGCATTTTCACCCGGCCCAAGTGCAACACCACAAACGGCGCGCCAAGTCGCTCGGCAAAATCAATTGTTTGAAAAGTTTGTCGCACAGCACGATCACGTTCCTCAGCAGAAACAGCAGAAAGCTGATAACAATCCGGTGACGCCACCATCACTTCGACGGGTAATGGACAGAAATTGTGCAAACTGCTGAAGCGAACCTGGCCTGAATCGAACATTTTCTGAATCCCCGGCATGAGCGACAACCGTGTCCCATGACCTAATTCGATGGAATCAAAACCGAGTTCGCTTTTGATTTCGCGCAGCATTTCATCTCCGGCCGTGTGCCGCCCGGAATTCCAGCAAGTGGAAAACGAACTCATCGGTTAACTGTGGCCGTTCGCCGCAGCAAACGCCATGCTTCAGCAGACCGGCTCAATTTCAGGCTCGGGTGCGGGCGAAACCGGCTGATCGCAAACGTGGCGTCCGGCAACGCTCAAGACCGGAACAGCAGCGATTCCATAGATCACTGACGCAATCGTCAGCGTCGTCCGCATGCCAATGAGATCGGCGAAACCTGGCGTGATCAGGCCCGCGATGGGCATCAGTCCAAAAAAACTCATCCCCACAACCGCCGATACGCGACCGCGTAAATGCGCCGGCGCTTGTTCCTGCACGATTGTGTTCGTAAGGCCAAAGTTCATTGACAGGGCGATGGCGATGGCGCCCATCGCACAGGCAGTCAGCAAAAATCCTTGCGACAGTGACATGAAAAAAACACCCATCGCAATGGCTACCACGTTGCCGGTCATGAATTTCAACCGATTCTCACGCGCAACACTGAGCAGGCCAATCGAACCAAGGAATGCGCCGCTGCCGGATATTGCCATCAGTCCACCCATGCTTTTCGCGCCAAGATGAAGAATATCGCGCACGTAGAGCGGAAGCATCACTGAGATCGCCGGGAAAACGAAGATCGTGTTCAACGCAATCAGCGTGATGAGGGAAACAATGATGCGATTGGAGCGAACATACCGAAACCCCTCGAGAATCCCGCTACGGCGTTGTTGTTCTTCCTCCGGCGTGCCCATCGGCCGTTTCGGTAGCGAGATTAGTGCTGCGATCAATGCTACGAAAGAGAGCGCGTTTGTGAAAAATGCCGACGCCGCGCCCCACCACCCGACAAAAAGTCCGGCCAGCGACGGACCGATCAAACGCGAGCCATGAAACACTGATCTATCGAGGGCGACGGCTGCGGCAATCTCATCCCGCCTCACTAACTCCGGCACAAGGGCACTGATAGCCGGCATTTCGTACGCGAAAGCAATGCCCAGCAGCAGCGCAAAGAAAACAATGTGCCAGACGCGGATCTGACCACTCATCACCAAAAATCCCAATCCCACA
This sequence comes from Verrucomicrobiota bacterium, assembly GCA_003219945.1. Taxonomy (GTDB): domain Bacteria; phylum Verrucomicrobiota; class Verrucomicrobiia; order Chthoniobacterales; family UBA10450; genus Udaeobacter. Next base: position 17,483 of record QHQV01000243.1, read on the forward strand.
GCAAAAATGATTTGGGCGATTTGTGTTGCCACCAGGATCTTGCGTTTGTCCAGCCGGTCAGCCAATGAGCCCGCCACCGGAGCAAGTATCAGCGCCGGCAAGCCCGCGGCGAAGTTCACCAGCCCAAGCAGAATCGCCTTGCTGGTGAGACCGCTCATCACCCAGCTTTGCGCCATCATTTGCATCCATGTGCCACTGTCGGAAATAAGCGAACCGATTATGTACCGCCGGAATGGTCCCTGACGTAAAAGCGCCAGTGACTTCGATCCAACCCATTTTTCCTGCTCGTTCATCGCAAACACTCATCGTTGTGGGGGCGTTAGTGTCAAACGGCTTAGTGCACAGTGGGGCGAGTCCAATGCTCAGAGGAAGTTTGCGGGAGCTCGTTTACCAAAGCGCAATTGCCGAGCGAATCCCGTTTGGTATTTTGAAGGATGCGCATCGACAGATATACGCAAAAAATGCAGGAGGCGCTGCAGGCGGCGCAGGACCTTGCGTCGCAACTGAACAATTCCGAAATCACCAACGAACATTTTCTTTCCGCTCTTCTGGGCCAAAGCGATGGCATAGCGCGCCCGCTCCTGGAGAAGATTGGCGCAAATATTGATCAGTTGCAGGAACGGCTTCGCGCGGAGTTGGAGCGTCGCCCGAAGATTCACGGCAGCGCCGCCGATCTGCAGGTGTCGAATGAACTCCGTACCGTGCTGGACAGCGCCGAGAAGGAGATGTCCAAGCTCAAAGATGAATTCACCAGCGCTGAGCATTATCTGCTCGCGCTAGCCGGTGGAAACGTTCCTGCGGCAAAATTGCTGAAAGATCTCGGCGTCACGCGTGACAAACTCATGCAAGGGCTTCAGCAGGTCCGCGGTTCGCAGCGAGTGACAGACCAAAATCCCGAAGGTAAATTTCAAGCGCTGGAAAAGTATGGACGCGACCTCACGGAGTTGGCGCGGCGCGGCAAGATCGACCCGGTAATCGGACGCGACAATGAGATCCGTCGCGTAATGCAGGTACTTTCACGCCGGACGAAAAATAATCCGGTGCTCATCGGCGACCCGGGTGTGGGCAAGACGGCGATCGTGGAAGGCCTGGCGCGTCGCGTTATCAGTGGCGATGTGCCGGACTCGTTAAAGAACAAACGGATCATTGCGATGGACATCGGTGCAATGGTCGCTGGCGCAAAGTACCGTGGAGAATTCGAGGACCGGCTCAAAGCTTTTTTGAAAGAAGTCACCGATTCTCAGGGGCAGATTGTCCTCTTCATTGACGAGTTGCATACGATTGTAGGCGCCGGTGCAGCCGAAGGTTCGGTCGACGCTTCAAACATGCTTAAGCCGATGCTTGCGCGCGGCGAGTTGCGCACCATCGGTGCGACCACGATTGATGAGTATCGCAAATACATCGAGAAAGACGCCGCGTTGGAGCGGCGCTTCCAGCCGGTGCTTGTGAACGAACCGACCGTCGAAGACACGATTGCGATCCTGCGCGGATTGAAAGAGCGTTACGAAGTGCACCATGGCGTGCGGATCACCGACGGGGCATTGGTTGCAGCAGCGGTGCTTTCGCAGCGTTACATCACGGATCGTTTTCTGCCGGATAAGGCAATCGACTTGGTCGATGAAGCGGCGTCGCGTTTGAAGATCGAGCTCGATTCTATGCCGACAGAAATCGATGTGATCGAGCGTCAGGTCATGCAGCATGAAATGGAACGCCAGGCGCTCAAGAAAGAGAAAGATCCGGCCAGCAAAGAGCGTTTGAAGAAGCTCGAGAAGGAATTGGCTGGGTTAAAGGAAAAATCGAACGCGCTGAAAGCCGAGTGGCAAAAGGAGAAAGCGGTCATCGATGAGCAGCGGAAGGTGAAGGAAGAGATCGATCGATTGCGGACTGAATTAGAACGTGCGCAACGCCGCGGTGAATTGAGCAATGCGAGCGAAATTCAATACGGCCGCATCCCTGAATTGGAAAAGAAATTGGCCGATCTCACTGCGAAATCGGCCAAGACGAAGAAGCGCTTGCTCCGCGAAGAAGTGACAGAGGAGGACATCGCCGAGGTGGTATCGAGCTGGACGGGCATTCCGGTTTCGCGGTTGCAGGAAGGCGAGCGCGAGAAACTCGTAAAGCTCGAGGGTCATTTGCATCTGCGCGTAGTTGGCCAGGACGAAGCAATCAAAGCCGTGGCAAACGCCGTCCGTCGCGCTCGGGCAGGTCTGCAGGATCCGAATCGCCCGCTCGGTTCATTCATTTTTCTCGGACCGACCGGCGTTGGCAAAACGGAATTGGCCCGTGCGCTCGCGGAATTTTTGTTCGATGACGAGAACGCAATGATCCGCATCGACATGAGCGAATACATGGAGAAGCACACTGTGGCTCGGTTGATCGGCGCCCCTCCGGGGTACGTCGGCTACGAAGAAGGGGGCCAACTTTCCGAGGCAGTGCGCCGCAAGCCGTATTCGGTGGTGCTCTTTGATGAAATCGAAAAAGCGCATCCAGACGTGTTCAACGTGCTGCTGCAAGTGCTCGACGATGGGCGGATCACGGACGGGCAGGGGAGGACGGTCGATTTCAAGAATACCGTCGTAATCATGACTTCCAACATCGGCTCGCAATACATTACGGACGAAGAATCTCCCGAAGCGCGCCGGCGACTGGTGACGGATGCGTTGCGTGCGCATTTTCGACCTGAGTTTTTGAATCGTGTCGACGAGATCATCATTTTCGACCGACTCAGTGAAGAGGAGCTAAAGAAAATTGTCGAAATTCAGCTTGGCCGCTTGTCGAAACGTCTCGAGCAACAAAAGATCACGCTCAAGCTGTCCGATTCCGCCAAGGCACTGCTCGCGCGCGAAGGGTACGATCCCGTCTACGGCGCGCGACCGTTGCGTCGCGCCATTCAAAGAGAAATTCTCGATCCGCTCAGCATCGATATTCTGGAAGGCAAAGTCCGCGAAGGTCAGACCGTTAACGTGGACGCGAAAAACGGCGCGTTCGAATTCCGCGTAACATAGAGTTTAATCTCTGCACCGGCCGATTTAGCCCGCGGTGTTATTTTGGGCTACTTCCGCTTTCGGCGGGAGCCGGACCTCACATCAACTCTTCGAGGTGAAGCAGAGAATATTTTGCTGTCGTCCTTTCGCCAAGAATCGCCGC
>QHQV01000098.1 GCA_003219945.1 Verrucomicrobiota bacterium
TCGAGAACAAAATCGGAAGACATCCGGTGCATCGGCAAAGAATGAGCGTGAATTCGCCCAGCGGTCGCACGGCCAAAACTCAATATCGCGTTTTTCGTTCGAGCGAGCAGGCGAGTCTGGTTGAATGCAAATTGCACAGTGGCCGGACACATCAAATTCGGGTGCATCTGCATCATCTTGGTAATCCTTTGTTGGGTGACAAGATCTACGCGCCCAAGCTGGCTAAAGATTTCCCCCGCCAGATGCTGCACGCATGGAAGCTCGGTTTTCGTCACCCGCGCACTGGCGAATGGAAGCACTTTGAAGCTCCATTGCCTGAGGATTTCAAAGAAGCGGCCGCGGTAAGCGGGCTGCAAGTCTGAACGAAAAAGGATCCGCACTCGCGAATCAATTCCGCGAAAGCGATGCGAGGACGCATCGCACTCCACAAGCATTGCGTGCAAAAGCACACCATCCTCAAAGTCTCTTTCGTACTAGCATTGGGAGTGCGCACGCGTCCTCGAGTCGCTCTTTGTTAGTCGGCTTGTTGGTGTTTAGCGCGCCTTGGCACCATGGCGCTCGCCAGCATCGTTTGCACGACTTCGCCACGCTGATTGGCCGTCACGTTGCGCAAGCGGATGATCCCATGGCCAGGACGGGATCGTGAGAGGCGCAATTCAAGAATCTCGGTATCCACCGTCAGCACGTCGCCGGGCCGCACCGCATTCGGCCAGCGCAGTTCATCTACGCCAAGACCGATTGCGCTCTCGGCGAAGTTCAGCGTTTTCACGAACAGGCGCATGCTCATCGCCGCCGTATGCCAGCCACTGGCAATCAGGCCTTTGAAAATGCTTCTCTCCGCACGCCTCCGGCTAAGATGAAACATCTGCGGATCAAACTTGTGGGCGAACTCGACGACCTCCTTTACCGTCACGCTCAACGGCTCAGATTTGAACCGATCACCTGTTTTCAGATCGTCGAAATAACGCTCCTTCATGATGAGAATGGCCGAAGCACATTGTTGCGTGATCGCTCACAGTCGAGCAATACATAAGTGAAGGCGTCGGCACTACCTGCTGGTGCTCGGGCGATCGTGCGAAATGAGTTTTGTTTCGCGCACTTGAACACTGCGCGACAAGGCTCAAACTTCATTTCATGGCCAATGTTGCTCTGCGGAGTCCCTCAGAGAAAGTAGGCGGCCTTTTTTATTTCGGTCGGATGCTCGACAAGATCCGGCTGCACGCCAAAGGCGAATTGCCGTCAGATTATCACGCGAATCTTGGGACAGGGTTCGACGAAAAATGCGTGAAGTTCCTTCGCGTCGATTACGATGAGCTGGTCGAGTGCGTGAAACAGGGCGGCAGCGATGACGAAATTTTAGATTGGTGCTGCGCAGTCGGGCGCAAACCAACTGAAGACGACATTTACGTTTGGAACGAATTCATGCGGAAGCGCGGCTGGAACGACGATGTTTCGGAAATGGTGGTACGCCGCAAAGCCGAGGCAGGAATGATCGACCGCTCCGATATTCAGACCTCATTCCAATTCATCGACGCCGATGAAGGGCGTCTGCCGAAGCCTGGGTAGAGTCGGCACGCCGCGGCGTTCACAGACGCAGCGTGCCGTCGCCACCATCGTTTCTATTCCTCCAAGGTATCGATTCGTTCGGCCAGATTAAAATCAAGTTCCGTCAAGCCGCCTTTGCTGTGCGTCGATACGGTCAGACGGACTTTGTTGTAACGGATGTCTATGTCGGGGTGATGTTCTTCTTCCTCAGCCACCTCAGCGACCCTGTCCACAAAATCGATCGCATCGACAAAATCGTCGAATTCGAAAGTGCGCTCGATCTGGTTTTTCTCCAATTCCCATTCCGGAATCTTTTTCATTCGATCCTTGAGCTCGCTTTGTTTGATCAAGTCAGCCATAACGGGACAACGAGTATCACCCGAAAATCGTTTTGCAACGGCAAATCGAGCGCTTAAAAATCGAGTATTCGGCGAAGATTTCGGACCGAGTCGAAGACCTCGACTGCGCACTGCCCCGCTTGCTTCGAAAGCCGCGACCAATCGTGCAGCACCTCGCGAACAGCCGTCTCCGCGTCGGCGGCGGATCGGATAAAACGGAATCCGTTTTCAGCGGGGAGATAACGTTCTGCACCAGTGTCTTCGGTAATTACCGGACGGCCCAACGCCAAAAAAGCCGCAGCGCGGTCGCTGAGCCAGCCGGTGCGCCACGCCACATCGACGCCCTTAATCGCGGTAAATTCAGCAAGCGCGCTGGCGAGATAGCGGCGGTATGACCGGGGAGTGCGGGCAACGCGGTGCGGATCTACGACTTGCCAACCGCACCGGCGGAGTCGTTCCCTTTCGAGATCCTCTGTGGCGATGTTCATCGCAAGCTCAAACCGCGCCTCGGGCACGCGCGCTGGAAGACCTAGATAAGGTTCGAAGGCGAATCTTTTGGACAGATCCGGAAATTCGCCGGCGACCTCGACTGCGCCACCCCAATACCATTGCCCAACCGTTGTGAATTTCGGTGAGCGTGGCCGCGATTGTGGCCGAAACAATTTCGTGTCCACGAGCGGATAAAAGGTTTTCCAGGCGAGCGCAGATTTCGGCAGCCGACAATCGTCTCCGTGAACGTTGAGTCCGATCGTCCAGAATTCGTGATGAAACGACTGCCCCACTTCCATCTTTGTCATCCAATAGAAGATTTCGCTCGGGTCGAGATCGCAGAAAATGCGTCGCTCAAATTTCAGCAGCAGCGGCGGATGAATCGAATATGCGAGATTGAGCAGGACATTGGGTCCATCGAGGCGCTCAAGTAGCTCTCGTTTGGAAATTCCGATGCACTGCAGCAAGTCCAGGTCGTGCGTATCCGCTGCGCGCTTCTGGTAAAGCAAACAATACCGGCCGGCGAATCCATGCGCTCGCAATTGCGTTTGAAAACTCCTAATCTTTGGCTGGTCAGCCAGGACATCTTCCGTGCCCGGCAGGAGCTCCAGCCAGATCGCATCGAGCTTCAGTCGCCGGAGACCGAGCATCCATTGCAGGGGAACGGAAAAATTTCCACCGCCTTCGCGATATTTCGCCGCAAACCCGCAGCCGAGGAAGATTGTCACGCGAGCAGAATCGTCATTCTGCTCGCGCGCTCAAGCTCCAACGATTCTGTATTTTTACCAGACGCGGCCGTGCGCCGGCATGTTTGCTCTTCCAGGGAACACCTGGCTCTGCTCCGCGTGAGGACCGCAGAAGTCGCCGTTCGGCACCGGAATCACTCGACCAAGGAACCGCGGCTGTCTGCGCACATTCATTTGCTGCTCCAGATCGTAGCCTAAGCCGATCAATTTTGCTTCGCGCAGAAACGTGCTGTACATGAGCATTCCTGCAGGCCTGCCATCAGGGCGAATCCCCACGGGAAGCGACAAGTTTGGATAACCCGCCACGGCGGGCCCGGTCGAATTCGTCAGGTGCGGTGCGACGATCGCATCGAGATTCTGGCTAAAGATTGCATGATCAATTCCAGAACGGGCTAGATGCTGTGCGTGTGTTCGCGCGTGCACGTAAATGGGATTGCTCGGATAACCGTGGGTCTGTTCTGCTGCTTCGAAGACGTCCTGATCGTAGTAAACGAGCTCTTGTTGACAATGCGCTACATTGAAAGCAATGAGGTCAGCCAAGGTCCGCATATTTGTGTTACTGAGCGTTGCGAGGTACTGCGCGATTTGCACTTTGAATTCATACAAGAGCGCCGTGAACTCGTCGTCTGAGTATTCAAATACGTCGCCTGTATCACAGTCGACGATGGTTGCACCAAGGTGCCGCATCACATCCAATGCGTGCTCCGCATACCCCACCGTCGAGTGGTCGCCCGGAATGCCGCTACCGTAGTAGCTGTAATCGAAAAAGCGAACGTCGCGTCCGATCCGCGCGCCTTGCAGGGCGCCGCGTCGCAGGAATTGCGTATAGTCAGCGGGCAAGGGCTGACCAACTACGCGACCAAAGGGCGACCGCAATACGTTGAGAAGAATCGCAACATCGGTGACGGTGCGTCCCATCGGCCCAGCCGTGTCCTGTTGATGAGAGATAGGAATAATGCCCTCTTGCGAAACAAGGCCAAGAGTCGGTTTCAAACCAACGATGTCCTCCACGGCCGAAGGCCCGGTGATTGATCCATCCGTCTCCGTGCCGACTGCGACCGAGCACAAGTTCGCAGCAACGGCATTCGCGGAACCGGAACTGGAACCCCATGACGTGTAGCTCCTATCGTATGCGTTGATTGTGTTTCCACCGCGCGCGCTCCAACCGACTGCTAGAGGATACGTCTCAGCCTCATCGTCCCGGAAGTTTGCCCATTCGCCCAAGTTTGTTTTGCCGAGGATCACTGCGCCGGCACTGCGCAGCCGGCGAACGATCACTGCATCGCCTGGCACACGGCTACCAACTAACGCGAGGGAGCCCGCCGTCGTTTCCATGTGGCCGGCTCCGCAATCCTCATCAGCGGTCGCGATGTTGTCCTTAAGTAAAACCGGTATTCCGTGGAGCGGCCCTCGAACGTGCCCGTTTCGTCGCTCCTGATCGAGTTGCTCGGCGACGCATATCGCATCCGGATTTGTTTCGATGACCGAATGCAGCAAGTCATTGAGCGACTCGATACGTTCCAAGTAGCCCTGGACCAATTGTACGCTGGTCAACCGACCCGAAGCCATTGCGTCCTGAAGCTCGGGGATTGTCTTCTCAACAAAGTGGAGAGCGCCCGCAGCTGAAGCATCTCGCGAAACGAGCGAAGCAAGTCCCCCGCTTAACAGCGCCGCGCTTCCCAGCGCGGTTGTTCCGAGAAAGTTTCGGCGAGTAATAATGTGTTCGAGGTTGGGATCGTCAGACTGTTTCTTGTTCATGTTGTTCTCCGGTTAGCTGTTTCGGGAAGTGGTTATGCTCGTGCATTAAGGGGTTGAAAAAGAAAAATATCTCACCGCCCCTCCATCCTATTTAGTTCGGATTCGCGATGTCAAGCCTATAATAACGCCGGAATAAAATTTTGATTGTAATATGCCGCTCGTAGAGCGGGTCACTCCGTGCGCGCCGTCACGTGAACTTCAATCCGGTGGTCTGAGGACTGCCCGCAATACCCTTCTCGCGCTTCGATTTATCGCATGGAAATCCGTCAGATTTGACGCTCGCTATCTCCTCCGCAAATTAACTGCCTCTCTCGGGCGCCCGTAGCTCAACTGGATAGAGCATCTGACTACGGATCAGAAGGTTAGTGGTTCGAATCCTCTCGGGCGCGTTTCTATAACTCTTGCTCGTGCTCGTAATCAAATTATTCACTGAAAATACGGCCGAATTTGCTTGTATTTCTTTTCGCCGATTCCGCTCACTCGCTTCAGATCATCAGCACTGCGGAACGGTCGTGCGGCGATAATGCGCGCCGCCATCACGTGGCCGATTCCCGGCACGGTTGTTAGCTCTTTTTCTGTCGCAGTGTTGATGTCGATCTTACCGAGCGGAATCTTTTGCTTCGCGTGCGATCCATTCATCTCGACTGGACTGCGCGTAATCAACGCGGCCGGTGTCGCAACTGGAGAAAGAACGGCAGGCGAAATCGCAGGTGCGAAGCCTGAGCGGGTCGTCTTTTTGGGAACAAAAGCACTGAATGATGACGGTGCCTGCGCGTGCACGTTCAATCTCCCGACGTTTACACCCCAAGCTCCGATTTTCTCTCGTTTCGCTTCGTCCTCGAATTGCTGAAGCTTTTGGGCTTCGATTCGTGAATTCGTTAGTCCCGGAGGGGCGGTTTTGAAACCGTAAGATCGAGCCAAGCCATTGCGCACCAGTTGCTCGCCCAAATCACCTTGTTGGGTCTCAACGAATGCATAGAAGCGTTCCAGTCTGCTCTGACCCATCGCATCGGACATATGCGTGAATACAGTGAAGGGCTGGGACAACTTCTCCTGCGTAGAATCTTTCGCCGCGCGACCTACTTCGATGGCTTGCGGCACAGTAACACTAAAATATTTCGCTTGTTCAATGAGGCGTCGTGGCGTCATTTCGTCCGTTTCGGGCGCGTCAACGAAGTACAGGCGAAACAGGTATTCCTTTTCACCAGCACTCACATGAAAGCTGTCGCCGTCATTAGCCGGGTTCGGGATGAGTCGGCAATCTTTCAACACAATCCAATCTTTTGATTGATCTCGTGCGCGAAGATCGACAGACGCGCTCCAAACAACAATAGCGGTGAGCACGCTTAGACTGACTCGCGAGAAAATCGAAAAGCGAAGGATCAATCGGGCACCTCGAATTGGCTCATGATCTTGAACAGCTAACAACGTTCGCTCAAGC
>QHQV01000103.1 GCA_003219945.1 Verrucomicrobiota bacterium
TGCCATGCTTGGCGCGGGTCATCTCATCGCGGCTCAGCTTTACCAAATCTCGCCGCATAATCCGCTTTTGATTACTGTTACTGCCGCAGCTCTTGGCATCGCCGCTCTGCTTGCCTGTCTTATACCAGCCCGCCGCGCTACACGCGTCGATCCGATAGTCGCGCTGCGCGCAGAATAAATATGAGCGATCTCAAGTTTGCTCTTCGGCAACTCCGCAAATCTCCGGGATTCGCATCCGTTGTGATCTTGACGCTTGCATTGGGCATCGGTCTGAACACCGCAATTTTCAGTGTCGTGAACGCGGTACTGCTGAAGCCGCCGCTATATAAAAACCCGGAGCAGCTCGTGTGGATTTGGTCCACAAGAAAGAGTGTTCCCCGCGCGTTTTATTCCATTCCGAATTTCAACGACACACGCGCGCAATCGCAGACCATCAACGACTGGATAGCCTTCAGTAGTTGGGGCGCGAATCTGCGCGGCCCTAACGAAACAGAGCGGCTGCAAGGCATCAAGATCTCTTCTGGCGCGCTTCAGAACCTCGGAGTCGTCGCGGCGGTAGGTCGGATTTTCACCGCCGATGACGTGAAACCCGAAAGCAGTCGTGTTGTCATGGTCAGTTACGGCGTCTGGCAACGACGCTTTGGAGGAGATCCACAGATCGTTGGCTCAACTCAAATTCTGAATGGTGACAGCTACACGGTAATTGGTGTGCTACCGCGCGGGACAATTATTCCGAACGCCGAACTTGATGTGATCGCGCCATTGAATCTCGACACCGATGAGCGTCGCACCGAACGGGGAGCAAACTTTCTGCGGTTGATGGCGCGTCTGAAACCGGGCATCAGCCCGCAACAAGCGCAGGCTGAGCTTGCGGCAATTGGTGACCGGCTGCGCGAACAATTTCCAACGGACAACGGAAATCTCACCGCGCCGCGTGTGCTGAAATTGCAGGACGAGATCGTCGGCGAATACAAACAGATGCTCGGCATCATTTTCGGCGCCGTAATCGCGGTGCTGATGATTGCGTGCCTCAATCTCGCCAATGTTCAGCTCGCGCGCGCATCGGCGCGGCAGCACGAACTGGCCATTCGCAGTGCACTCGGCGCAAACCGCTGGCAGATTTTGCGGCAACTGCTGAGTGAAGGTGCACTGCTAACGGTCGCCGGTGGCTTCATTGGATTGTTGCTCGCCAGTTGGGGTAAAGATCTGCTTGTGTGGTTTGCACCCTCCGATTTCCCGCATGCGAGGGACATTACAGTGGACCTGTCTGTAATTGGATTTTGTCTCGGTGTCTCGATGCTTGCCGCTCTTATCGTGAATCTCGTACCGGCATTTCGTGCCGCTTCCGCAGACGTCAACAAAGATTTAAAATCGAGTAGCTCGTCAACTGGCGCGGGTCGCTCGCGCAGCCGGGCTCGTAATGCTCTGGTCGTGAGTGAAATTGCGCTGTCGCTCGTTTTGCTGGTTTGCGCCGGTCTACTGATCAAAAGCTTCGCGCGACTGGAACACGTTAATCCGGGATTCGATTATCATCGTGCACTCGCAGTGCGCCTGGCGTTGCCGCCCGCGAAATATTCCGACGGCACCGCAGCCATGCAATTCTATGATCAGCTTGCCTCACGGTTGCAGTCTGTCCCCGGCATCGACTCGTTAGGCGCGATCAGCGCGCTGCCGATGAGTGGCCTGACGGCGCGTACTGAGTTCCTGATTTCCGGCAAACCTCCCGCAGGTCCGAGCGATGTGCCTGGTGCGCAACATCGTTGGGTCACGCCGGGATATTTCGCAACCATGCACATGCCGTTGCTGCGCGGACGCGATTTCACTGAGCACGATACAAAGGAAAGCGCTGGTGTCGTCGCGATCGACGAGGCGCTGGCGCGGCGCTTCTTCGCGGAATCGGACCCGATTGGCGCTCACCTTCGCGTGACGCTTGGAGACGTAACGTCCGATCGCGATTACGAAATCGTTGGGATCGTTCAAAGCGTAAAGCACAACACCCTCACTGAAGAAGCGCTCCCGACGTTCTACGGCCCCATGCCGCAGATTCCAAAGCCCATGGCCGGATTCCTCGCCAACAACTTCAGTCTGGTGGTTCGGACGAGCATGGACCAGCAAACAGTCGCCGAATCCGTACTTCGAGAGTTGCGCACGATCGATTCAGATGTGGCCATTTCGACGGTAAAACCCCTCGAGCAAATCGTCACAGCCTCTATCGCCTCGCGTCGATTCAACCTCGTGCTGCTGGCAACGTTCGCCGGAACGGCTTTGCTGCTGGCCGGTGTGGGAATCTATGGCGTGATCGCCTTTCTGGTTGCAACGCGCACGCGCGAGATCGGGCTTCGCATGGCTGTTGGTGCGCGACGCGGCGATGTGATGCAACTCGTCCTTTGGCACGGGCTCAAACTCGTCCTTGCGGGCGTTGCGATAGGATCGGTTGGCGCTCTGATCGCCACGCGCGGCCTAACGAGTCTGCTTTTTGCGACTGCACCAACGGATCCGCTCACCTATGCCGGCGTTGGAGGACTTCTCACATTAGTAGCCCTGCTGGCTAGCTATATTCCGGCGCGACGCGCCACGAAAATCGATCCGATCCAGGCTCTGCGCACCGAGTAACATGAGTGATTTGAAACTCGCTTTTCGTCAGCTCCGCAAATCACCGGGATTCACTTTTGTTGCTGTGTTGACGCTTGCGCTCGGCATCGGCGCGAACACCGCGATCTTCAGCATTGTCAACGCCGTCTTGCTGCAGCCGCTGCCGTATCCTGACGCGGAGCGAATCATGGTCCTCAATGAATCGTCTGGGCCGGGACAGGATTATTCGGTCGCGCTCCCGGATTATTTCGATTGGCAAAAGGACAACACTGTTTTTGAACATCTCGCCGCGACTCATAAGGAATCGCGCAATCTCAGCGGAATTCCGGGACGCGACCCGGAGCGCGTTTCGTGCGCTTCGGTCACGCGAAACTTTTTCAACATCATCGGACTGCCGCCGCAGATCGGTCGGACGTTCGGCGAAGACGAAGACAAAGTCGGCGCGCTGCCGGTTGTGGTCATTAGCGACCGGCTTTGGCAGCGTGCGTTCAATCGCGGTCCAAAAATTCTGGGACAAGCAATCACGCTTCACGATCAGAGTTACACCGTGATTGGCGTTATGCCGCGGCAAGTGACGTCACCGCAGGATACGGACGTGTGGTTGTCGATGATGCGACGCAGCAACAACACGGTGTGGATGTCGCGAATGATCCATCCAATGATTGATGTTTGGGGCAAGCTCAAATCGGGCGTGACGGTTGAGCAGGCCCGAGCGGAAATGAAGGGGATCGCGGCTCGTCTAGAGAAAACGTACCCGGACACAAACCGCGGAGAAACAGCGGTCGTTACGCCGTTGCTT
>QHQV01000104.1 GCA_003219945.1 Verrucomicrobiota bacterium
TTCTCAAGGCGATCTTTTTGCAAATGGATTACGTCTTTCCGAAGTTCGGCATTCGCGAACTTGGCGCGAACGCTCCGGTCGGGAAACTTTCCGCAATCAACGCTATCGTGATCATTTTCCTGGTGCCGATTGTAGGCGCGCTAACGCAAAAGTTTGCAGCTTATCGAATGGTGGTGATCGGTGGAGTGATTTGCGCGGCGGGAGTATTCATCATGGCACTGCCAACAGAATGGTTCGTGTCAGCTACCAACGGCGCCTTCGGCCAATGGCTTGGGCACACTTACCTGGGGCTGCACGGAAGTATTCATCCTTACTACGTCATGTCCGCCGTGTATCTGATTGTCTTCTCGATCGGCGAAGCTTTCTATTCACCGCGGGTGTACGAGTATGCCGCCGCGATTGCGCCGCCAGGACAGGAAGCTT
>QHQV01000105.1 GCA_003219945.1 Verrucomicrobiota bacterium
TAAGGACGCGTGATTGCGCGCACACTTAAGTACTGCCAAAGAGGACAATTCTCACGCGAAAAACACAATGAGAGCAACGCGATTAACGTACAAACACAAACACTCATACAAAACTCTGTGGTTTGGGCTGGCCGGCGCATTCGTTATGATTGTCGGTTCGATTTTGTTTGGGTATGCTCAAGGGCAGAAGCAAGAAGCTGAGAAAATGAATCCGACCAAACCTGTTCTAAACGACGCCGAGTTGCGGGAGAAATTAACCAAGGACCAGTACAAGGTGACGCGCCAATGCGGCACTGAAACTCCGTTTCACAACGCGTACTGGGACAATCACAAGCCGGGAATTTACGTCGACATCATCACAGGCGAACCGCTCTTCAGTTCGCAGGATAAATTCGACAGCGGCACCGGCTGGCCCAGTTTCACCAAGCCGATTAAGTCAGAGAACGTGACTCAAAAGCTCGATACTTCTTACGGAATGGAGCGCACTGAGGTCCGCGGAAAATCCAGCGATTCACATCTCGGCCACCTGTTCGACGATGGTCCCGCGCCGACCGGTCAACGGTTCTGTGTGAACTCCGCCGCATTACGCTTTGTTCCTGTCGAGAAGTTAAAGGAAGAAGGCTACGGCGAATACGCCTCGCTGTTTCAGCCGCAGCAGCAAACGGCTGGCGAACAACAGCAGGCGAAAAAGTAAGTAGCCGCAGCTTGTTTTCTCACACGACACAACCCTTCGTCGGCGCCGCTTACCGCCTGTCGGTGTCCTTTGAAAAGAGCAACGGACACCGTAACTTACGCCGATCATGACTCGCGACGATTTTGATTACGCGCTTGAAAACACGCGCGTGATCCTTGCGCCAGAGCATCAAATTGCGACCTTCGGCAGCACCAGTTTCAATTTTTATTTGATCTCGGAGTTGATGGACCGCGTGAATCAGGTGCGGATTCGCAATGGGAAAATCCAGGCGGAACGCCCGCAGATTGTGACGCCGGAGCATTATTGCCGGCTGCTATTGGAGGGCTTTGGCGATAAGGCGGAACGATACGTGGATCAACTGCGAGAACACGCACGGAACATCGCGGTGCTCCGTTACGGTTTTCAATTTCGCAAAACCGATCTAAACGAACAGACGCTCAGCGACTCAATCGACACGGTGATCAATCGCACCAGGCGGCAGGTCGAAAACAAAAACGAACCGCTGAGCGCGATAATTCAAGGCGTGGACGACGCGTGGGAAGTTTGTCTGCTCAAATTCACCATCGACCTGGTGGAGCGTTCCTCCGGTGGCAATCTAGGCGACTTTCGCAAACGCGGTCTATTGTAATCAAGGAACGAGGGGCCGGGAAGCCGTTATTCCTTGGTCAAAAATGCAACCGGATGAATGAGCCTGCGCTGGCGAGCGCACGACGGCCATCTTCGAGATGAGCATTCCACAAAGGCCATGCATGAATCATGTTTGGCCAGATCTCCAAAGTCACTGCGACATCGGCCGCACCTGCCTGCGCAGTAAGTCGAGTGGCGTCATCGAGCAGGGTCTCGTTAGAACCAACCTGGATGAGCATCGGAGGAAAGTTTGTTAAATCGGCGTAAAGCGGGGAAATGCGCGGATCTTTCCTGTCCATGTCAACGGGAAGATAGGCATCCGCTAATTCGTTCAGATACTCTTTGTAAATGACCGGATCGACCGCGGCTTTGCTCGCAAGAGTTGAACCGGACATCGTCAGATCTGTCCATGGCGAAATGAGCCATGCGCATGCGGGAAGCTCCTCGTGCCCATCCCGCAATCGGCCGATCAATCCGAGAG
>QHQV01000106.1 GCA_003219945.1 Verrucomicrobiota bacterium
AAAGCGCGTTCCGGTGGGAGCATCCGGCTCGGCTTCGAAGGCGGACAAATGCCGCTGATTCGACGATTGCCGAAACGCGGATTTAACAACGCCGCGTTTCACAAGCGCTACGCCGTTGTGAACGTGAGCAACCTCAATTCATTTCAGGCCGGCACAGTCGTGAACGAAGAACTTTTGCGCAACGCAAATCTGGTTCGCGGTCAGTTTGCGGGGCTCAAAATCCTCGGCGATGGCGAACTAAAGCACGATCTGACAGTGCAGGTCGACAAAATCAGTACGGCCGCGCGGGAGAAAATTGAAAAAGCCGGTGGAACTGTCACGCTGCGTGAAGCACGCAGAATTGCAAAAACCGAAGCAGGCGTTGCTCCAGCTGAAGCGGAACCAGACGCCGCAGTCGCAGCAGCTAAGCCGCGGGCCAACAAGAAAACGAAATCGCGCAAGAAGAAAAGCGAATGATTTCGGCGTTCCTAAATACCGTCAAGATACCTGAGCTGCGGCGGCGCATTTTGTTTACGCTGGCTGTCATTGTGATTGTACGTTTGGGCGCTGCGATCACGACACCGGGTGTGAATCAAGGCGTTTTGCAAGAATGGTTTCGCACTTCGCTTAGCCAGCGCACCGGAGGCGGTTTGGCCGCGCTGTTCAATTTGTTCAGCGGCGGAGCGCTGGAAAACTGCGCCGTCTTTTCTCTCGGAATTATGCCGTACATCAGCGCCTCCATTATGATGCAGCTGCTGACGGCAGTGATTCCGCAACTCGGCAGGCTGGCGCGCGAAGACGGCGGTCGCCAGAAGATCATGCAGTTGACGCGCTACACGACGTTAGTGCTGTGCATTTTCCAAGGTTACTTGCTGGCGCTCTCCTTTCAGCACCCGGAGTCGTATCACACGATGCTGCCCGGAATTACTGATACAATCAGGCAACTCGGCGTTCCGCTGGTGGACGATCTTGGTTGGAAATTCCGAATCATCACAGTGATTTCCCTAACGACCGGAACGTTGCTTTTGATGTGGTTGGGCGATCAAATTACCGAGCGCGGTATCGGCAACGGCATCTCTCTCATCATCACGATCGGAATAGTTGCGCGGCTGCCGGCTGCGCTGGTGCAGGCGTGGAAAACTTTTGTTCCATCGGGGCAGGGCGCGAGCCAGGTGAACCCGATGGTGCTGGTGTTGCTCGTATTAGTCCTCATCTTTGTCATCGCTGCAGTGATCGCGATTACGCAAGGCGTCCGTAAGATCACTGTGCAGTACGCGAAACGCGTGGTCGGTCGGAAAATGTACGGCGGCCAAACGCAGTACATGCCTTTGAAAGTGAATTATGCCGGCGTGATGCCGATCATCTTTGCGTGGGCGCTGCTCTTGTTTCCTGCAACGATCGTGAGCTACGCCTTCAAGAACAGTCCCACTGCGAATCGCATTGCTGCGGCGCTTTCGACCGGGTGGCCGCATTATGTCGCTCTTGGCGCAATGATTTTCTTCTTTAGTTACTTCTGGGTCGCCACGCAATTTCAACCCACCCAAATCGCTGACGACCTTAAAAAATACGGAGGCTATATCCCCGGTGTCCGACCGGGAAAACCCACTGCGGACTTTCTCGATTACACCATGACGCGCCTGACTTTTGCGGGCGCAATCTTCTTAACGTTGATCGCGGTGTTCCCTAGTCTGCTCAGCCAATGGTTGAATGTACCGGTGATCACGGCTCAGTTCTTCGGCGGCACCAGCTTGTTGATTATTGTAGGCGTCATGCTCGATACCATGCGGCAAGTGGAGACGCATCTGATTCAGCGGCATTACGACGGATTTTTGCGCAAGGGCAAAATCCGCGGGCGCTCGTTCGATCGCGCTGCCTACGCGCGCGGCGAAGCGGCGGCTAGCGGCACCCTGATGTGGCTGTATGTGGGCATTGCTGTGCTCGTGATTGCCGGGGTCGCGATCTTTCTTTATGGGCGATAGGTGAAAAGGCGGCTTGTTCTTCTCGGCCCGCCCGGTTCCGGCAAAGGAACTCAGGCGGAAATGATTACGCGGCACTTCGGGATTCCCGTGACTTCACCCGGGGCAATTCTGCGCCGTGAACGCGATCTTGGGACACCGCTCGGACAGGAGACTGCCGAAGTGCTCCGGAGCGGTGGACTGGTGTCGGATAAGATCATCATCGAACTGATCGAGGACTGGTTGCGCTTACATGGTGGCCACGGATTCGTATTCGACGGATTTCCCCGAACATTGCCGCAGGCTGAAAGTTTGATGTCGATGTTGACCAAGTTGCGTACAGCGTTGGATTTGGTGATCTGGCTGGAGGTATCCGAGGAGACTGTGCGCGATCGCATCACCGGGCGGCTTCAATGCGGCGAGTGCGGCTTTACGACGAGTGCATCGAGTGCACAGTTCGCCAACCGTCCCATATGTCCGTATTGCGACGGCCGATTGGAGCGCCGCAATGATGATGATCTAGCCGTGTTGCAGACACGTCTGCAAGAGTTCCGCACGAAGACCGAACCGCTGCGAGGGTTTTATAAAAAGTTGTCCATTTTGCATCGTATCGACGGGAACCGCGACCGCGATGCGGTGTTCGCCGACATCTCAAAATTGATTGAGGACAAGACGGCGAAATGATTCCGATCAAGAACACCCGGGAAATCGAGAAGATGCGGCAGGCCTGCCGCACAGCGAGCGACATCCTCGACTGCGTCGCCGATCTGATTCGCCCGGGAATTACAACGACGGAAGTAGACCAGGCAGCCGCCGACTTTATGAGCGATGCCGGCGTAAAAAGCGCATTTCTGGGTTATCGCCTGGGGCATCGCGTTTTTCCCGGGAACATTTGCATCTCCCTTAACGACGAAGTGGTCCACGGCATTGGCAGCCAGCGGCGCATTCAGTATGGCGACGTCGTGAAGCTCGACATCGGCATTATTCAGGATGGTTGGGTTGGGGATAACGCCACGACTGTTCCCGTTGGAATCATCGAAGAGCGCACGGACCAGTTGCTGCGTGCAACCGAAAACGCGCTCGCGCGCGCAATCAGCGTCGCCCATGAAGGCCGGCGCGTGGGCGATATCTGCGCCGAGATTGAGGATCAAGCTCGCGGATATGGTTTTTCGGTCGTGCGCGAATTTGTTGGGCACGGCGTTGGACGCAAAATGCATGAGGAACCCCAAATCCCCAATTACGGCAAACGCGGCAGCGGACCAAAATTGAAGGCGGGCATGACGCTCGCGATTGAGCCGATGATTAACATCGGCACGTCCGATGTCCGATTGCTCGACGACGGCTGGACAGTGTGCACCGCGGATGGACTGGCGTCGGCGCACTTCGAGCATACGGTTCTAATTACGAAGGACGACCCCGAAATTCTGACATGGCGCGTAAAGACGCAATTGAGGTAGAGGGCACCGTCGTCGAGTTGCTGCCTAACACCATGTTCCGGGTCGATATTCCGGGTGGCCACCGGGTGCTGGCACATATTTCGGGCAAAATGCGTCTGCATTTCATTCGCATCTTGCCAGGAGACAAAGTTATGCTAGAGATTTCACCCTACGATTTGTCGAAAGGGCGAATTATTTATCGCCAAAGATGACAACCCGGCGGGCGGCCGCGGTTTTCGATTTCGCGAACTATGAAAGTACGACCATCAGTAAAAA
>QHQV01000422.1 GCA_003219945.1 Verrucomicrobiota bacterium
TGTCTGTCGCATTACGCGCGCAAAGATTCCGATAAAGTGACTACGATTTTGCCAGACAAGATTTTCTTCTCCAATCAGGCGAAGGAAAGCCTCGTGCACGAGCGCGGTTCGCTGAAGCGTATGAGCTGTTCGTTCGCCCCGCAGAAATGTCTCGGCGAGACGTCGCAAGTCATCGTAAACTTCCGGCATCATCTCGCTAATCGCGGCGGCCTCGTTGCGCTCGGCATGATTTGCCTCACGCACAATAGGCAGAGTCATTGGCTCCCCTCTGGACGCCGGCATGCCGTCAGCGTGAACCGTTGCCATAACGGCACAGTTTACTCGATATCGCGGCGGCGCGTCCACCCAGAGCTCATCGTCCTCCGCGTCGATGCCTTGCTGTCGAATCTTTTCAGCGCTTGAGAGCACAGTTGGATTGGAGACCGAAAATCTGTTCTACTCGTTAGACCGGAGCCCGATGGTTGGCTTTATACCTCCACCGGGCTCAATGTCGGCCTGAATCTATGGTTGGCGATTATTCAAAAAACCTACGGCTACGTCGTAACATTAGGAGTTAGCGCCCGGCCGGTTCTCGCACGAACCCATGAGCGGTGTTGTTCGAGTCTACGGAATACCCGGCCACCGCGCCGTTCGGAGCAATGTTGTAGACCGTGGTACCTTGGAAGGGGCTGGTGCCGGCGCCTGGAACGTCGAACTCAGTCAAGACGCCGTTCCGGTCCCGCACAAAGCCGTGACTCACATATTCGTTATCAACATACCATCCCGTGATCGCTCCATTGGTGTTGATCCCCCAAGGAAGGGTACCTTGGTCGAAGCCCGTACCGGCGTCCGGCGCATCGAAAATTGTAACGGCGCCACGCTTATCCAGCAGGAAGCCATGATTCACAAAGTCCGCGTCAATGAGAACTCCCAGGATGCTTCCATTTGGAGTAAAGCCGCCGCCATACGTACCCTCGAATGGACCAGTGCCCCCACCCGGAAGATCGAATGTGGTGATGACGCCGTTCGCATCCCGCAGGAAGCCGTGAACCGCGTAGGTTGCGTCGAAGTAGAACCCTGTTACGTCTCCGCCTGGGGTGATCGCGAAGCTTTGCGTCCCCTGCAAGGGTCCCGTGCCAGCACCCGGCGCATCGAATGTGGTTATGACTCCATTCTTATCCCGCAGGAAGCCGTGCAACGCACCTGTCGAATCAACGTAGTATCCCGTGATATCCCCCTCCGGGTTGATGAGGTTGGGGCTGTTAAAAGGAAAGGTCCCTTGGCTGGGCGCCGTGCCCGCGCCGGGTGCATCGAAGACGGTAATCACCCCTTGTTTGGACCGAACGTAACCGTGGGCCACATTGCTTGAGTCAGTAAAATGTCCCGTAATGCTCCCACTCGAGTTTGTCGCGTAGGCTCGTGTCCCCTGGCCAGCTGCTGTACCCGCACCCGGTGCGTCGAAGACGGTGAAAGTGCCATCTTTGGACCGGATGAAACCGTGCCGCACATCGTTCGCGTCACGGAAGAATCCTATGGTTCTCCCTGACGGGTCGATGTCCAAGGCATAGGTGCCCTTACGACCCCCCGTGCCCGCTCCCGGCGCGTCAAAGGTGGTAATGGTTTGTGCAGAAGTGGATATTGCCAGAGCAACCAAGATGATTGTTGCTGGCACCAGCTGGAGTTTCTTTTTTGCGGAATATAATGATTTCATACTCCTTAACGCAACAACGAGCCGGAAAACGGATCATTCTTCAGTGAAATTCTGCGCAATTGTGATACCGATCGTTTGGTCCGAAGACCTTTGTGCGCGCTGTTCGAACGACGGCGCCACGCTTCCCGAATCTGCGAAATCCGGGTAATCTGCTGTTAAATTTAGCCTGTGAGCAAAAAACCATTCTGTATCGTTTCCACCGATCACACTGGCATCACCGTTTCAAATCTCGAACGGTCTCTCGAATTTTGGCGCGATGTCCTCGGGTTCGAATTTTCACATAGTGCGCACCAAAAAGGGGACTTGGCTCAGGAGATCACCGGCGTTGACGGTGCTGAGATAAAGCTTGCGGTCCTAAAAACGCCCGGCGGTCACAAAATCGAACTACTCCAATATCTCGCGCCGGCGGAGCGTAAACGCGCAACTCTCCGACCGTGCGACGTTGGTTCCGTGCATGTTGCGATGCTTGTCAACGATCTCGATGCTGTGCTCGCACAGATTGCTGCCTCAGGCTGGGAAGCAGCCGGCAAACCGCAGACGCTCAACACAGGGCCGAATGCCGGCAAGCGCGTCGTCTACGTGCGCGACCCTGACGGGACGACCATCGAATTAATGCAGCCGCCCGAGCGTTAATTGACTCTTGATAACGCGTGAGACACAGTTGTATCACAGATGAAAACCGCCACTGTCCGCGAGCTGCGCAACAATTTCGCCCGGCTCGCCAAATGGATCGAGCATGGCGAGCAAATCATCATCACGAAGAATGGCCAGAGCTTCGCTAAACTTTCGCCGGCCACAACGGATAAGCCGCGCAAGGTGGATTGGGCTGGGCGCTTCGCAAAGCGAAAACCGCTCGGGCGCGGATTATCAGCCAAGGAGACGGAGGAGCTTTGGTCGAGGCTGCGCGACTAGCCTGTGGAAACGAACGCATATCCCGATTCCTCATTTCTCGTCTCGCTGCATCATGCTGAC
>QHQV01000099.1 GCA_003219945.1 Verrucomicrobiota bacterium
TCGGGCTCTTCATGCTGTTGGGCGTCGGCTCACTTGGTGTTCGACTTTGGTGGATACAAGTGGCGCATGGTCAGGAATGGACGTCGCAGATTCGCAGCAGCTCCCAAGTGACTGTGCGCATTCCGTCTGTGCGCGGCGAGATCAAAGACCGCAATGGCATTACCCTGGTACAAAACCGGGCCAGCTACGAGGTCGATTTCTATTTGCCAGAAATGGTTAAAGGCTACCGCGAATGGTTCGGTTCACCGCCCACGAGTGAATATCGAGCAATCATCAGCGGAATGCCGAAAGATATGAAGGAGCCGGATATCATCAAAATCGTGAATCACGGCATCGTTCCGCGCCTTAACGACCTTGATCTGGCGCGCGATTACAATGCCGGCAAGCTGCAGCGACATTTTCGCAACGACACCGAAGTTCCATTTTCTTACATCAAAGACATCGATTTCCCTACCGTGGCGAAGTTCGCCGAGCATGATGTCGGACTCCCCGGCGTTGATCTCGCGATTAAGCCGGTGCGCTCGTACGTCTACGGCGCGCTCGGATCTCATATTCTTGGTTATGTCGGTGCACCGAACGACATCGATAAGGAGGAAGCGAAGAAGTTCACGTTCTACCAGGCGGACGTCGAAGGAAAATCGAACATTGAGAAAGCGGCGGATGAATATTTGCGCGGGAAACCCGGCGTCCGGTATTTGCGGCGCAATGCGAAGGGCACGATCGACGGGATTTTGCGCGAAGATCCGCCGCAACAGGGCGCGAATGTTTTCTTGACGATCGACGCCCGTATCCAAGCCATCGCAGAAGAAGCATTGCGATCGGTCGGGCGGGGGGCTGCAGTCGTGGTGGATCCAAACAATGGCGAAATCCTCGCGATGGCGTCAGTGCCATCGTTCGATCCAAATACATTTGTCCCCAGCATTAAGGCAAAAGATTGGGCGGCGCTCCAGAAGGACGAAGCCAATCCGCTGGTCAATCGCGCGGTGAGCGGATTCCCGCCGGGGTCAACATTTAAATTAATCACCTCGCTCGCTGGACTGCGTCGTGGCTTGGCGAAGCAGAAGTTTACATGTAGCGGCGGTGTTCAGTATGGGGATCATTATTTCCAATGCTGGGCGGCCGAAAAGCATTACACGCACGGCACGCTCGCGCTGCCCGATGCAATCAAAGTATCGTGTAACGCCTTCTTTTATCAGTACGGTAACGCCGCAGGCATCGACTCCATCGACCGCGTGGGCGATTTGCTTGGTTTGGGAAAACCATCCGGGCTCAATTTGGCCGGCGAACAACCTGGCGTCCTGCCGGGGCCGGACTGGATGCGGATCTATTATCCTCAGGAGCGATGGTCACAAGCCTATACGGCCAACGTTTCTATCGGCCAGGGGTATGATCTATGCACGCCTTTGCAAATGGCCATGGCCTATTCCACCGTCGCTAATCGAGGCATTTCTTATTACCCGCGGCTGGTGAAGAAAGTACTGAATCAGGACGGCACACCAGCCTTGGACGAAGATGGAAAGATTGCCGTCCCCGACCAGCCCAAGGTCCATGCCGATTTTCGCAGCGAGGTTTCACCTGCGGATATGGAATTGGAACGACGCGGATTTTGGAACGTGGTGAACGCAGACGGCGGAACGGGTGGCCGGGCACGCTTGAGTGGGGTGCAGGTCGCAGGTAAAACCGGAACCGCTCAGGCCAAATACAAGGGCAGAGAAGATACAATTTCGTGGTTTATTTGCTGGGCCCCCTTTGACAATCCCAAATATACCGTTGCAGTCATGGCGCAGGGCGGGGAACACGGCGGCACTGTTGCGTGTCCGATCGCCGCGCGAATCATGGAACGCTCATTGGCGATGGACGAGGGAAAGTTTGATGCCCAAGTCGCGTGGCTTCCTCCCGCGCACAAGGCCAATCCGTTCCAAATGATCAAGGAAGTGAGCTTTCGCGATTCCGGAATAAACGAAGGGAGCGGTGATGAGGAGAATGCCGACACCTCGCAAGGCGCAGATGTGCAAATGGCGGGCGCGGGCGGGGATCCCGATGTTGAACCGGAAGCAGATTCAAGGGGAAAAGTAGCGCGGCGAGCTGCGGTTCCGGCGGCTCGCGCGATGCCGGTTGCGGCGCCACAGCCTCAACGCAACTTTTTTCAGCGGCTTTTCGGGATGAAGCGCCCGCCGGCACCACCTCCACCGCCGCCGCCCAGCCGGAAGCAGCGCAATACCACCAGATGAACCCCCGGTCAGAATCACTGCTGCAGCTCGCGTCGGCAGCTCGGCTGATGACCGGTCAACCGCTCCATTTTTATGATAGACAAGGTGAGAAAGATTTTGGGTCTTCCTTCACGAAAAACTGGCAACAAGCTCGTTCTCAGTGTGGAGAAACTCGAGACCCGTGTGGCTTTGCTCGAGGGCGGCCGTCTCGAGGAATATAGCGTTGAGCGTAAGAGCTCACGGAACATCGTAGGCAGCGTTTACAAAGGTAAGGTCAAAAACATCGAAATGGGGTTGAAGGCGATGTTTGTCGACATCGGCTTTGAAAAAAATGCGTTCCTTCATTTCTGGGACGCCATTCCCGCCGCGCTCGACAGCGGCGTTGAAGAAATCGATAGACGCTCGAGCAAGCGGCCTCGAAAACGAATCACGGTAAAAGACATACCGAGCATCTACCCGGTCGGCTCGGATGTAATTGTGCAGGTCACTAAAGGCCCAATCGGTACCAAGGGGCCGCGCGTCACAACGAACCTCAGTTTCGCCGGACGGTATTTGGTCCTGATGCCATTCAGCGATCGCAGCGGTATCTCGCGAAAAATTGAAGAGCCGAAGGAACGCGAGCGGCTACGCAATATTCTGCGCGAGTTGGATGTTCCAGAAGGAGTTGGCGTGATCATCCGCACAGTGGGCGAAGGTCAGCGCGCCAGGTATTTTGTCCGCGATTTGCGAGTTCTGCTGGATCAGTGGGCCAAAGTTGATCAAGCTATTCGGGACAACCCCGCACCATGTCGGCTGTTTGAAGAGCCCGATCTGGTCGAGCGCACGGTCCGCGATTTCCTTACCGAAGAAATCAATGAGATCGTTTGCGACGATCGCGGGGCAACGGATCGGGTGCTCGACATGGTCGGTCAAATCTCCCGTCGTGCGAAAAACCAAGTTCGCCACTACGATGGCGCCACGCCGATCTTTGAGACATACGGTGTGCAGAAACAGATTGACGACGCATTTCACAGGCAGGTCTGGCTAAAGTGCGGCGGCTATATTGTGATCGACGAGACTGAAGCGCTCGTCGCCATCGATGTGAACACCGGACGCAACAAAGGTGGACGCGACGTCGAGAAAACGATCTTGCAAACCAATCTCGAAGCGGCGGACGAAATCGCGCGCCAGCTTCGATTACGCAACATTGGGGGATTGATCATTGCTGATTTCATCGACATGAAGAGCCGCAGAGATCAGCAGGCGGTTTACAACTTAACGAAGGAACGGCTGAAGCGCGACAAAGCCAGGACCCATGTGCTTCCCATTTCACAGCTCGGCTTAATGGAGATGACGCGGCAGCGGGCGCAGGAAAGCCTGAGCGACACGATCTATGAGAATTGTCCTTATTGCGGCGGGCGCGGCGTGGTGAAGACGACGATGAGCACGAGCGTGGAATTGCACCGGACGCTCAACACTGTTATGCGCAGGTACCAGGATTCCATCCACGACATTCGGGTGATCCTGAACCCTGACGTTTTGAAGCGGTTAAAAGAGGAAGACGAGGAACTGCTTGTGGAACTCGAGCGCCGTTATGCCGGGCGGCTGATGTTTCGGGCCGACCCTACACTTCATCATGAGAAGTTTGTTATTACAGACGCCAATACCGGGGTAGAACTGAAGCCCTGAGGCCGATAGGCGGACCCGAAAAAGCTTGCAATTCGGGCGAGTGGGCTCAGACTCACGACGTCCAAATGTGGCGCGGAAGTCGTTTACCGGCTGAGTGCGCGGTTTTTGCAGGGCTTTAACCAAACGAGAAACAGATGAAAAAGCTGCCGTTGTGCCTGCTGGGGCCCGCTTTGTTCGCTTCGATCGGTTTTGCAGGGGTTGGCTATTCAGGCAAGGAACTCAAGCAGGTTGCTCCACCGCCTTGTCCTGAGTGGTACGCCGACAGGGAATTCAACGTCTCGCTTTGGGGCACTTACGTTTTCACGGGAACTAATTGGATAGATGACCGCTACATCGAGGCTGATCACGCTTGGGGTGGTGGTATCGATCTCAAATACTTTTTCATGCGTTACATTGGCGTGGGAATTGAGGGCTGGGTGGTTGATGCTCGGCAGGCACGCCAACATATCTTCGTCGATTTTAGTGACGGAATTTTTGCCAGGAGCATCCATCGTGAGGGCAACGCTATCGGCGCTGTGCTGGGCACTCTCACCCTGCGTTACCCGATTTCTTGCACGCGCTTTGCGCCGTACATTTTTGGCGGAGCTGGCGGGATCTTTGGCGCCGGCCAGAAGCAAATCAACGAGCGCTTTACCGAGCCGGGAGAAGGTTTCGATATCGTCGCGACAACTGGTCATACAGATGCCGAGACGCGGGCAATCGGCCAAGTCGGCGGTGGGATGGAAATCCGCTCCGCTTAACTCCGCACATCGGCTGGGTCAGTGATTTCAGCTGGAATTTCGTGGACGGCCCAAACAATAATTTTGGTATGATCCGCAGCGGCGTGAATTTCGCGTTCTAAAGAATACAACAATCGCATTTGCAGTGCAGGGAGAGGGTTCCGGGAGGCAGCGAACGGCAGGATAGCTCGGCCCACGACGGCGCGGTGTGGTATCTCTGTCGCCGCCTACTACATACGGCCTTCCTAAAGGAGTACGGGTCGGAGCCTCCCGATCTGACCAGGACAGAGGAAGACCCGGCCGCGAAGCACTTGCACGAGGCGTTTCGAAGCCCGACCGCCACTTGCAGCGTGGTGCCCGTCGCGTTCAAGTTCTTTTCCAGCGCACGGATAGTGGAACAGCAGGGACGTTTTACGATGTGTCTGAAAGTCCATCAGGACCACGTCTGCATCGCGACGAAAATCGCAAGGGCCCATCTCAAGAAGATCGTCATTCCATATAAGATCAAGCCAGACTTTCTGGACGGAACTGCGCCGGATGAACATCACCGCGGCCGCGCTGTTCCCGGGAGTCGACGGCTTGGGTCGATCGATCGCCGAGCTGACCTCGCTCGGCATGCAGCACGCGGCGGCCGCACCCAAGGCCTGAGTATCAACTGGCGGCGTACCCCCGTTGCCGTCGGGTCGCGTTCGTCACTCCAGCCTGAACGAACCGAACGGGCCATCGTCCAAGACGGCGACTGTTCGATCGTTTTCACGGGCGCGGTCGCAAGACGATCCGATCTCGCAGTCTCTGCGCAGGCGTGCGTCGATAGCGTCGGCACCACGTACGCGCATCTGAGCCGGCGCGCCGTCCCCGGCATCTCCCTGCAACCCGTTCCTCGCAATCGATACCAGATCACGTTCATGGACGTGCCCGTTAAGACGCAGGTGCCGGTTGAACGACCAGAACTTCTGCGACGCCAGTCCCATCGGCGCCGTGACGCGGAACATCTTCATCACGGCATCCGCCTGGTTCAGAAGATGCGACTCCCGGCACGGCGACGAGCCAGGGTACAGATTTCAATGACATTCGGATCTTCCGAACGCCGCTTTTTTCCCCGAAATTCATTTCTCACAAAAGCGGTGTTCAAGGTTCTTTGATGGATAAATCGGCGTTTGCGAACGCTTGCATGCTCACGAAGTTATGGTGATGTCGTTCGTCGAAATCTTGGACAATTTGGCTCTAAGGAAATCGGAGCTGGTTGAGCGGTTCGAGCATCTGATCGCGCCGAAATTGGATCAGGAACTCGAAGCAATGGCACAAGCTTCGCGCTCGCTCACGCTTCAGAATTTTGGTCTGACGATGCGGCTCTTTGCACCGCTCTATCTTTCCAACGAATGCATCAACAATTGTCAGTATTGCGGTTTCTCGCGGGACAATCCGATCCTGCGCGTTACGCTTACCGTCGATGAAGTGGTGACTGAAGCGCAGCATCTCGCCCGGCAGGGATTTCGCCAAATCCTTCTTGTTGCGGGCGAGCACCCAAAGTTTGTGAGCGGCGGTTATCTCGCTGAGTGCGTGCGCGCGTTAGCGCTAGATTTTTCGTCGATCTCGATTGAGGTCGGCCCGATGGACACCGAAGATTACGCGCCGATTGTCAAGGCTGGCGCCGAAGGCATCGTCGTTTATCAGGAGACCTATAATCGGGGGGTGTATGCCGAGATGCACACGGCGGGGCCGAAACGCGATTTCAATTATCGAATTGACTGTGCCGAGCGCGGCTACGCGGCCGGTTTTCGCCGGCTGGGAATCGGCGCTCTTATCGGGCTAACGCGATGGCAGGATGAGGCCGTCGCGCTGGCTGCACAATTAGAACACTTGTTCAAACGCTGTTGGCAAGCGCAGATTACGGTGAGCGTGCCCCGTTTGCGTCCCGCGGCAGGCGGATTTCGCCCGCTATTCACGATGAACGACCGCGAACTTGTGCAATTGATTTGCGCGTTGCGCATCACATTTCCGCAGCTCGGGATCGTGCTCAGCACACGCGAGCGCGCGCCGCTGCGCGATGCGCTCGCCTCGATCGGAGTAACGATGATGAGCGCCGGCAGTCATACCGAGCCCGGCGGTTACACACGACAAGGCCGCGAACATTTGCATCGCACCGTGCGTGGCCGCATCGTCGCGCCGGAATACCAGGACGGCGAAGACGAACTCGCCACCGGCCAATTCGAGATCAGCGACGAACGTTCCCCCGCCGAAATCGCTGCTGTGCTTCGCCATCGAGGACTCGAACCAGTTTGGAAAGATTGGGATCAGGCTCTCTGCCGCGCATGAAGATTGCAGTCAACGGTGAATCTGTGGACGCCCGCGGGGCGAAAACGATCGCGGAGCTTACCGAGCGCTATCAATTGCCCCCGCAATCGATTTTGGTGGAACACAACGGCGTCGCCTTGCATCGACAGGAATGGGCAAAGCGGCCACTTGCTGAAGGCGACCGTATCGAATTCATCCGGGTCGTTGCCGGCGGATAAGCAAGAATTGACTAGACCACAGCTGCACTTTTCACCACGACGCGCATTCCGTCGCTTTGAATGACAGTCACGGGTGTTTCTCGGGCAATGAATTCGCCTTCGGTGACGACATCCACAACGTGATCGGCAAAACGCGCTTTGCCGCTGGGTCGCAACACGGTGACGGCTGTGCCTTGCATTCCCGGCGCGAGCGCAAGTGCGGTTGCGAAATGTCGCGGCGCGCCGGCGAGAGATGGTCCGGGAGGGTTTGAATCGATCAGCGCAAACCGCCGATACAAACTGGTACGCGGGAGATAACGCGCAAGGAGCGTAATCACGAGCAACGCTCCCACAAGCGCGATGAACATGTTGAGCAATGGGATGGCAAGCATTTTGCCGGTCGGGAGAAAAGGTTGCTGAGGATAACGATCGATCATCGTCCACAACAGCGACGCGATGATGAGAAATACGCCGAGAACTCCGAAAACGATCGTGCTGTGCGCGAAGAAAAGTATTTCGATCAGGACCAAAACCATTCCTAGAACGAAGAGCGCGACGACCTCCCAGCCGGCGAGTCCGGCGAGATAATGGCCCAGGAAAAAGAGCGCAAAACAAATCGCAGAGATAACGCCGGGCCACATCACGCCGGGAATCTTGAATTCCAAATACGCTCCGAGAATTCCGCCAAGCAGCAGCAACGGTGCAAGCGCAGTGATCCAAAATGCGAGCTGCTCGAATCCAGTTGGCTCGATCTTGGCGATGGTGCCCTTAAGTCCGGCTTTCTTGGTCAAATCGGCAATCGAATCGACGACGCCTTCCGCGAGCAACGGTTTCCCGTTGATCTTTTCAGTCGCTTCCTGCGCGTTGAGCGTAAGGACTGCGCCTTTTCGATGCACGACGCGCTCGCTGATTTTTACTTCTTTGTCTTTATTCATGAATGCCTCGGCGAGGTCGGGGTTATGGCCGTTCTTGATGGCCGAGCCTCGGACGAGTGCAGACCAATACGAAATCGTTTTTTCCTTTGCTGTGGCGGGCAGATCTTCGCCCGTCGAAAGGATCGGTGCAGCCGCGCCAATTGCGCTCACCGGCGCCATGTAAATGTGTTGCGTGGCGATGACAATGAGCGCGCCAGCCGATCCTGCGTTCGTGTTAATAAACGTGTACGTGGGGATTTTGATTTGGTTGAACGCGCTCACGACCTCGGTCGCCGTGTCGAGGCGGCCGCCGTACGTGTTCATGTCGAAAACGATGGCGGAAGCGTCGTTACTCTCAGCTGTTTTCATCGCGCGTCGCAAAAACGCCAGGAGCGACGGCGCGACTTCACCGTGCACCGGCACAACAACGACATCGCCTCTGCGAATCGTTTCGCGGGCGGGAGCGTGCGAAGCAACGCCGAAGACAAAAGCGAAACAAATGCTGATCGCGCACATCTTCATGTTTTCAATTGATCAGGCGCGGATAAGCTTGGCAGTTTCTCTGTGGCAATTCCATCAGAAACACTCGAGCAAATCGCGGCGGCAAACGACATCGTCGAAGTGATCGGCTCCTATTTCCCGCTCAAACGTGCGGGAACGAATTTCAAGGCCCTCTGCCCGTTTCATCAGGAGAAAACACCTTCGTTCACAGTGAGCCCGAGTCGGCAGACATTTCATTGTTTTGGCTGCGGCGCTGGCGGCAGCGCTTTCCGATTCATAATGGATTACGAGCATGTCGATTTTCCAGCAGCCGTGCGCAAGCTCGCGGCGCGCGCCGGAATCACTATAGTCGAAGAACGCGGCGCAGCAGGCGAAGATCGACAATACGAGGCGCGCCGCAAATTACTAAAGCTACATGCCGAAGCTGCGGAATGGTTCCACGAAAATCTGACCAAGCGGGAAATCGGGGAACCCGCTCGGAAATATTTAAAGCAACGCGGAATCACAAACGAAATCGCCAAACGCTGGCAGCTTGGCTACGCTCCGGACGAATGGGACGCGTTCGGCGTTTGGGCTCGCGGGCAAGGGTATGACACGCGCGAACTCGTTGCGAGCGGCCTTATCAAGACGAAGGACGATGATCAAGCATCAAACCTCAATCCTAAAACTTCGTATGATCGTTTTCGCGGCCGGATCATGTTTCCCATCTGCAACCGCGAAGGTGAAGTGATCGCATTTAGCGGGCGCTTAGTGAAAGAACAGGAAGACGCCCCGAAATATTTGAACTCCCCAGAGACACCGCTGTTTCAAAAGGCGAATGTCCTTTTTGGATTTCATAAATCTAAGCGAGCGCTGATCGAGGCAAACTCTGCGATTGTGTGTGAAGGTCAGCTTGACTTAATTAGTCTGTTCGAAGCGGGAATTATGAATGTGGTCGCGCCGCAGGGAACGGCGTTCACAAACACTCAGGCGAACCTTCTTAAACGCTACGTCAGCGAAATCGTCCTGTGCTTTGATGCCGATGCGGCCGGTCGCAAGGCCGCCGAACGCTCGCTCGATGCGCTGCTCCAGAATGATTTGATTGTGCGTCTGGTTGAAATGCCGCCGGGTGAAGACCCAGACTCGCTCGTTCGACGCGAAGGCAAAGAGGTCTTCGAAAAATGCATTGCAGGTGCGCGTGATTTTTTCGATTACTTGATCGAGCGCGAAACAGCGAACGTCGATCTCACTTCGTTGGGCGCAAAAATGCAGGTAGCGCGCACGTTGGCCGAGACCGTTTCCTATGTGCATAACCCCATGATGCGTGGCGAAATTATCAGCAAAATCAGTGCTCGGCTCGCCGTCTCGGTTTCGGAATTCGCAGCGTTAGTGCCGAAACAAATACGCAAAGCATCATCTGGAGTGACCACAGAACGGCTCGAACGGGTCGTGCCGCGAAATGATATCGCACTTCTTTGTATTCTCGCATTACGTAGCGTGGAAGCTCACCAGTTTCTTCGCTCTCAGAACTGGCGCGAAGTGCTCTCGCAGTTGCCGAGTACTTACTTTCTCCAGCGAATTCTCGAAAGCGAAGTGCGACCAAATGATGCCGCTTCTCTCAGCGCGTTCTTGGCTAGTCTTGAACCGGAGGAAGAGGAGATCATCTCGGGTTGGCTTCATCTCAAGACGCCGCCGAACGCAGTCGCTGTTCCGTGGCTACGGCTTCGGCAGGCGGCGGTGCGACGCCAGCTCGAGGTGGCAAAGGACCAAATCAAACTCACGAAACTGACTGTCGGCGAGGTAATAAATTTGCAAAAACAAATTCTTGACCTGCAAGAACAGCTCAACGAGTTTTCCCGGCCCGTCGGCGGGCCCGACACGTAGGTGTCATCAACTGCCGCGTGGCAGGCAGAAGGCCTTAGTCCAAATCCTTAACCGAACAAACTTGGCCAGGCATTCGAAACAAAGGGGGGGCAGCCGACGGTCGTCGGCTCGTGGGCGTAAAAGCAGCCGAAGCCGCAGCGCAACGAAAGCGCATCTGAATGGGCGCGGAAGGCCGAACAAAAAGCCACGACTCATTGCGCTTAAGGGCAAGCGCGTCAGATCTTCATCAGTCCAACCTAACAACAACGGGGCGCGCTCTGTCTCGGCACTCGGCGTGTTTGGTTTGTATTCGTCGACTGAAGTTCAAGCCCGAATTCGGGAGCTGATCAAACTCGCGAAAGAACAAGGTTATCTCACGTTCGACGATCTCAACGAGGCGTTGCCTCAAGGAATCACTGACGCCGACGAACTGGACCTGATTCTCACGCGTCTGCGCCGACTGGAGATCGATATCATCGAGCCTTCCGAAGTGGATCGCTACAGGGACGGCAAAAAAGAGGTCGATGATGAGGAAGAAGAAGAGGGTAGAACGACCACCAAAGTCGATATTCTAGATGACCCGGTGCGGATGTATCTCAAGCAGATGGGGCAGGTGCCGCTGCTGACCCGCGACCAGGAGGTCGAAATCTCGAAGCGCATCGAGGAGGCTGAGGTCATGGTGCAAAAACATCTCAGTCGCTTTGGCTTTGTTGCCCGCGGGCATGTAGATCTCGCCCACAAACTCATCGAAGGCCAGGAACGGTTCGATCGAGTAATCCTCGATAAAAAAATCGAGAGCCGCGAGAGATACATGAAGAACCTGCCACGCTTGTGCAAGCAGGTGGAGCAATTGAGCGTGTCCATCAACCGGCACTTTTCCGAACTTGTGCGCGACCTTTCAAAGAGGCCGTCGCCAAAGCGCAGAGCACTCCAAAGAACGATCGCTACGCTGCAAAAGATTTATCCTCGTTTTTATTTGAAGCAGCGGGTCACCGAAGAATTCGTGCACCTCGCCGATGAGGCGCACCACACGTCGCTGTATCTCCAGACCGAGTTCGCCAAAAATCCTCGCAGCAAAAAACGGCGGTTACAGATTGAGAACAAAGTCCGCGATTTGGAAATGAGTCTCTGGTTTTCGCTTTCTGAATATTCCGAGGAATATCGGACGCTGAAAAGCTGGCTGCGCC